>QKDV01000160.1 GCA_003251955.1 Methanospirillum hungatei | reverse complement strand
GTCCCTGCCCGATCTCTTCCCGGGGTATTTCCTGCCATGCTCAAGCCCATCAGGGGAGCAGGTGGCTGGAGAAATGCCCTTGTCAGAAACGAAGAAGAGATCAGGTCATGGGAGAGCCTGTTTCCTGATGAACCGTACCTTCTCCAGGTACTGGCACCGGGTATCCCTGCCTCTGTCTGTTGTGTTGCCGATGGCAACCGGGCAAAGGCAGTGGCAGTAAACCTTCAGATTCTGCGGGGAAGTGAGGAGGCAAGGTACGGATTCTGTGGCTCGCTGACACCGTTCAGGCATCCAATGGCAGACCGGATGCTTATTATGGCTGAGAAGATAGCGGCTGCAACCGGATGCCGCGGTGTTATTGGGATAGATTTTCTTGTAACTGACAGTCACATCACCACGATTGAGATAAATCCCCGGTTTGTTGCAACCCTTGATACCATCGAGAGGGCGACAGGCTGTAACCTAGTGAGGATGCATATCGATGCCTGCCGGGGCGTACTCCCTGAAGTAATCCCTGATGCCAGACGCACCTGCATCAGACAGATACTCTTTGCACAGGATGATCTGACTGTCAGGTCTGATCTCTCCCATCTCATTCCTGATGTCGCTGACATCCCGGTTCCACCGGCATCATTTGAGAAAGGTAATGCGGTAATAAGTGTGTACGGCGAAGGAGAGGACGAGTCATCAGCCCGCCTTGCACTGGATAAAACTATCAGAAGAGTATCCCAATATATAGGGTAATGGTCACCGTAGAAGAGCTGCTCCAGGAGTCGGCGATCGTAGCGTACCTGCACCGGATGATCGGGGACGAAGGTATGGACCTTATCCGCAGATTCCCCGAAGGTAAAGAGTACAGCGACGAAGAACTGGCCGAGCTGACCGAGATTAACCTGAACTCAGTCAGGAACACGCTCTATACCCTATATGAGCACCGGCTGGCACGATACCGGAGGATCAAGAATAACGAGACCGGCTGGCTGACCTATCTGTGGCATCTGCAGCTCTCCAATATCTATGACGCGGTAGGAAAGGATATGGAAGTGATCCTTGAGAAACTGAAGAAGCGTCACTATTACGAGGAGCAGAACGATTTTTACATCTGCAAGGAGTGTGGATGTGTCTCAACCTTTTATGATGCAATGGACTGCCAGTTCGCCTGCCCTGCATGCGAAAACCAGATGTCCCACTTTGACAACGATCCTCTTGTAGATGCACTGGCACGGCGTATTGCACGAATGAAGGAAACACTCGGGTATGCCTGAACCCGGGTCCGAGTACATCAAATATCTCAAAGAAGCAGGCTGCGATCCAGGTGTGATCTCACACTGTATGACAGTGTATGAGGTCGCAATAAGGATTGCAGATCTTATCCTCGCCGCCGGTACAGCCCCGGTTAACCGGGATCTTGTAGGTGTGGGTGCTGTTCTCCATGACATCGGCAGATCTGAGACACATGGCATGGACCATGCAGATGCCGGTGGTAGGATCTGTAGGAAGAAGGGATTTCCCAATGAGGTCTGCCTGATAGTTGAACGACACATTGGTGCAGGCCTAAACAGGAGCGATCGAATAGGATTCGGGCTCTCTGACGAGGACAGGATTCCAATTACGATAGAGGAAAAGATCGTGGCTCATGCTGATAACCTGGTGAAAGGCTCAAGGGTAATCACCAGGAGCGACCTTAACGAATCTATCAAAAAGTTCCCTCCAGTGGTTCAGGCACGGTTCACTGCGCTTGCAGATGAACTTGAAGCACTTGCAGGCAGCAACCTTACCTGATTTTTTTCTGGATCAGAGGATCAGGCGTCTGACAAACGGCAGCGCTCGCATATCCTCGATAACCTGCGCAGGGATCACACTCTCGGTGATTATGACAAGCCTCGGGTCTTCAGAGAGGTGCGGATCTGTGACAAAGAGTTGCCTGATTGCAATTCCATGAGATGAGAGGACGTGAATACAGGCATCCACGATCCCGGGTTTGGTCGCGTCATCAGGAAGAATGGTGATTACTGATAGCGAAAGTTTGTCGGCGATGAGAGTCAGGTCAGGAGTGGCCCGCATAGAAAGGAAGATGTCGCGGTACTGCGAGTCAAGGATGCGCTTTGCGGTTGTGTCCACAACCCTCCTGTCAACCCCCACCTGCTGACCTATCTGTGTTGATGCGACAGGAATCGAGTTACAGCAGATCCTTCCCTCCTCGTTCACCCCGAATCCGTTCTCCAGGAGAAACCTGACAACCCTTCCCTGGGAGGGGGAATCTGAAAAACCGGAGAGAATATCAGACCACATATGATGCAGAGTTTTGATCTGGCTGGGATAAATAACGGACTTGTCCGGATCGCAGATGAGGTGATCACAGAAACTCAAGTCAATAAGTATAAATGCTCATGCGTCCACCTTATTCAGGCACGCAGTCAAAGGCGCCAGGTAAACTTCCTTTAGTATTCAGGGGTTCTTTGTTTGTGATGACTGAAGAAATTCAGTACCATCTATTATTCTGCGTGGGAGTATCCGAGCCAGGTCAAAGGAGCAGGGTTGAGGGCCCTGTCGCGAAGGCGTTCGAGGGTTCAAATCCCTTCTCCCACATTCTTCTAAAAACAATTCAAACAGTGTACCCTCTATTCTGATGCGTCGGTATCACGTGTTCTGCAGATAAACGGTACACTAACGGTGATACCCTGCGATGATATCCGGTTGTGATGATCCATTAAATTCCCTGCTTGCAGATCTTGCAGATTTTTCTCCTTCATCTGGCAGGGACTTTCTGTTTGTTCCGACAAATCACCTTGTCAAAGCGATCCAGAATACATACACCAGCAGAAAAACTCCAATAATCCCGGATCAGATTACAACACTGCGTGAATTCTGCAGGCGGCACCATGAGAACGCAGGCTCCCTGACCACGCTGATATCTGATGGTCAGTCCCTTCAGATCCTTTCAGAAACACTTGAGTCGATTCGTGAGGAGATCCCATTCTTCTTTTCAAAGCACAACCCCGCACCGACAACCCTGAAGGATCTCCTGGCACTGCGGGACATTCTCTCTCAGCGTAGAATTGCATTTTTTAAGCATGAGCAGATCACAAAATCAGAGAAGTGCAGGCAGATCAACCTGGCACTTGAGGCATACAGCAGTGCTCTTGAAAAATGTGGTCTGATTGATGCAACCGGGCTTATCGAGTGGACAATTTCACACATCAACGCCGGACGTCACGGTACCTTTGGAACTGCGATATTCTGGGGATTTCATAAACCCCTTCCAAGAGAGAAGGAACTTATCGCGGCCATAAGGGATCATGCAGATCTCTGTCGGTTTTACTACCCAACCGGGAGAGATCCAAAGATCTATGATGTCCCTGACTGGTTCGGAGACGGGATAATTCCGATGGAGGAACAGATCATCACCGGCCTATTCACCGGGGAAGAACTCCAAAGTTGTGACAATATCCTGGCCCGAATCTTCCAGAGTCCGGAAGAGGAACTGGAATCCATTGCAGAAGAGATATGTGCTATCCACAAAGGGGGGACCCTGCTTGAGGATATCACAGTGGCAACTCCTGATCTATCTTCTCAGTCCCTCATCTCCGGGATCTTTCATGACTTCGGGATTCCCGTGCATATCTGCACCGGTGAAGCATTGAACAGAGAACCTCTGGTTGGTTTCTTCACCCTCTTACCCGCCCTTGTTGCTGATAATTTTCCACGGGAAGATCTGGTAAGCCTGATGGCAAGCCCGTTCTTCAGATCTGATCAACCTGACATCAGAGCACCAGGAATCCGGGTCTTTGATATGATATTCAGGATGGCACGGATTATGGATGGATCTTCCTGGGACCAGGCGCTGGAAGCACTTGCTGATGATCCTGAAGTGGGAGACGATGGTGAGTATGACCAACAGGTTGACCGGGATGTTCTGTCAGTGGTGCGGACCTGGACAAAGAGGTTCCAGACCGATCTCCTCACTCTCAAACAAGAACAGACCCTTGCAGAACATGTAACATCTTTCCGTCTGATCCTTGACCACTGGGTGAGGCCCGGATTTATCGGAAAACCTGACACAATAAGAGTAACAGATCGGGAGAAGAGAGCATGGGAGCGGTTTGATCTCTGTCTTACAAAATTGACAGTTACCTTTGAGCCTGACAAGAAGATCGGAGTTGGGTCATTCACCAGATACCTGAACTATCTTCTTGAGGAACTGGTGACAATCGGCGACGACCAGGGCGGCGTTACAGTGATGCGACTTTCAGAGACTGCTCATCTGAGCCTGCCCATCCTTTTCCTTGCAGGGCTTATCGAAGGCGACATTCCAAGGCCATCAACGAGGCTCCCGCTCCTCACTGCTGCAGAATCTGATCTGCTCGGAGGCCGGAGCCTGAGCGAGGTTATCAGCAGTGAGCAGTACTCCTTCATCACGGCCATCTCTGCAGGAGAGCGGGTGTATCTCTCAGCACCACGGAGCAGAAGCGAGAAGATCCTTCTCACATCCCCATTTCTCGAAGAGGTCAGGCAACGGCTGAATCCTCCAGAATGGGGCCAGAAGATCACAAGATCAAAGAGTCATGCTGCTATTTCTGCCGGGAAGATGATCAGAGCCGCAGCTGAGACACCTGCACTTGGGACATGTGATACGATACTGAATCTCCTCCCTGTCGATCAGACATTCGGATCTGTTGCGGATAGAATCCTTATGGAGGACTGGCACCGAACCGGTACAGCCGACTCACCATACGATGGTATCCTCTCTGATGATCAGAATGCCACCACCTGGCTGACCGAAAGATTCGGCCCGGATAGAGTCTGGGCACCGACCAGGCTTGAGACATATGCCACCTGCCCGTTCAGGTTTTTTCTTCAGCAGGTACTCCACCTCACTCCCCTCCCTGAAGTTGACCCTGCTCTCACCCCTGCGCAGCGGGGGAACTTCATCCATGACACACTTTGTGACTTTTTCAAACAATGGTCACAGGAGGGCCCAAGGCAGATCACAAGGCAGTATCTTCCAACAGCGGCTGCTCTTCTCAGAGAGACAGGGATTGAGAAGAGTTTGAGATACCGGTTCACAACGCCTGCCTGGCATGCAACACTCCTCTCACTCTTCGGAGACGGGGATGTCCCAGGCCTGTTTGATCGGTTCCTTGTGTGTGAGGCATCACGTGAGGACACAACACTTCTTCCCCAGTACTTTGAAAGTGAGATAGGCCCTAGAAAAGGGGTTGATGGAAGATTGCAGGAAGGGGATGCCAGATCAGAAGAGATGTCAGGAAGGAAAAAAAGAGTCACAGAGAGAGATTGTGTTCTGCTCGACCAGGGTGAAGGAGAGCCGGTCAGAATATCAGGGAGGATTGACCGGGTTGATCTCTCCAGGGACGGATTCTTTGCTATCATCGATTACAAGACAGGGAGTTCCTATCCAAATGCCAAAGGGATCAGGGAAGGCACTGCTCTGCAGCTCCCTCTCTACCTGCTGGCAGTTGAGAAGATGTATGAGGCAGATGAACTCCCTCTCACTGGTATTGCAGGGTCATATTGCGAGATAAGCCGAAAGATAAAGCAGACATGGCCACTGCTCAGTCCAGACCATAAGAGCCTGGTCGGGGTAGGAACAAGCAGGGCAACGGCTGGGTTTCGGGATATTCTCTTAAGCTCACTTGACGCGGCAAGAAACTGCATCAGAGAGATCAGGTCCGGAAGATTCCCACTGCCGCAGACCTGTCAAGTCCCGTACTGTGAGTATACTGCAGTCTGCAGGTTCAATCGGTTCAGGATCAGCGATGAAGGGGAGGATTCATGAACGGAACACCTCGTCAGATAGAGGCGATCACCACCCATGACCGCTCACTTGTGGTCACCGCAGGGGCGGGAACCGGGAAGACCCATGTATTGGTGAATAAATACCTGAACCTGCTTGAGACATTCGGAGAGGGAAGAGAGTGGTACGAGAAACCAATCTCGGTCAGAAATATCCTGGCACTGACCTTCACTGACAAAGCAGCAGCCGAGATGAAGGAGCGGATCAGGAAGGGGATAGAGGATAAGCAGGGAGAATACTGGGAGAGAACACGGGCAGAGTTCCTGATCGCCCCGGTCCAGACCTTCCATTCGTTCTGTGCCCAGGTGCTTCGTGAGTTTGCGTTTGAGGCACATGTTGAGCCATCGTTTGTTGTACTTGACGAGCAGGAATCATCCCGAATCCTCTCATCATGTTTTCAGGACCTGATTCACAAGCAGGCAGAAGGGGACGATATAGTATATGCCCTGGCAACCGTCGGACCATACAACCTTGAAAAGATGATACGAACGCTTTACCCCCGCAGGGATGAGGCAGACCGGTTTTTCAGGCAACTCAGAGAGGATCAAGAAGGGGTGGTCAGTTTCTGGCAGGAGGAGATTCAGGCATTCAGGGAGACGAAAGCAGAAGAGATCAGGAGTAATCCCCGGATGAGAGCATCGGTCAGGTCGCTCATCGCTTTTGCACTGATGGATATCTCAGCTGATGACAAGGCAATGGGGTACCTTCAGAAGGTAAAGCCATACCTTGAAATCATGGATAGCGATGGGACTGCTGATGAATTTCTGGATGCGATCTCCCGGTACCTGAATGTTAAACTTGGTACAGGCGGCTCGAAGAAACTCTGGACTGATGAGTTGCTCACAGAACTGAGGGATACGTACAAGGATCTGAACGGGATTCTTGAAGATGCCAAAGGCATCGCATCGATGAGATTTGATCCGTCAAACCAGTTCAGTGTCCGTACAATCAGATTCCTGCAGGCTCTCGGTACCTCATTCACACGGTTCTGTGAACTCGTTGAGGAGGAGAAGGCAGCAGCAGGAGGGATAGATTTTGCAGATATCATCAGGAACTGTAGACTGCTATTCAGGGATCATCATGACCTGGTGGCAGAGCATTACCACCAGCAGTTCAGGTATATCCTGGTTGACGAGTTCCAGGATACCGATCCTGCACAGTTTGAGATCGTGACTGCAATTGCAGGCAGTCCGGGTCCAGATTTACAGAGTCTCTTCATTGTTGGTGACCCTAAACAGTCTATCTACCTCTTCAGAGAGGCTGACGTGACCCGGTTCCGTGATGCCTCCTCATTGATCACCGTTGATTGCAGCGGGAAGGAGATCCCCCTTGATGTCTGTTTCAGGAGCTCACCTGCAGTCATCTCCTTTGTCAACATCCTCTTTGCAGGACTGTTTAAAACTACAGATAAGCCGTGGGAGTTCCCTTATGAACTGGCAACGGCCTCAGATGAACGGGCCGGCCATACTGGAACCATCACCCTCCTTTTAACCCACAAGGACGGAGAAGTGTCAGAGCCTGAAGCCGTTGCTGATCATATTGCAGGTCTTGTTAGAGACGGGACTATGGTCTACGAGGAGGGAGAGCGGGATATTGAAGGGAAGCGGACGTTCACCTCAAGGCCGGCAGCATGGCGGGATTTTGCCATCCTGCTTGAGCGGCGGACCAACCTTGGCGAGTACATTCACGCACTCGGGCAGCGGGACATTCCGTATTACGTCCACAAAGGGACAGGATTTTACCAGCGGCAGGAGATCCTCGACCTTATCAGTCTGCTCACATTCCTCCAGCGGCCATACGATGATATCGCCCTAGTGGGAGTGCTCAGATCCCCATACATCGGCCTAGCGGATACTGATCTTCTTCAGATCAAAAGATCGGGAGCCGGGACATTTTTAGAGAGGTTGCAGTTCTACGGAAAGAGTTGCAATGTAGCAGAGAAGGCATATGATCTTCTGATAAAGTGGAGAGACCGTGCCGGAAGATGGCGGGTTTCACATCTGATTCAGTCGGTGCTTGATGAGTCCGGAGTTTTCGTGGTATATGGGGGAGTTGAGCAGGGTCAGCAGATACTCTCAAACATCAGAAAACTTCAGGAGATGGTCAGGGCCAGAGAAGAGAAGGGAAGGTATCAACTCGCAGATCTTGTCACTGATCTCTGTGAGGCAGTAGAGACCGGTGACCAGGAGGGTGAGGCGATGATCGATGACCCGGGGCTGGATGCTGTGAGGATCATGACTGTCCATGCGGCAAAGGGACTTGAATATCCGATCGTTTTTGTCCCAGGGACGGGCCAGAGGCCAAACCTTGTCCAGCCTCCGGTCCTGACAGAGGGAGGAGGGCCACTCATGGGAGTGAGGCTTCCTGATCCAGATGATGACTTTGAGACCAGGGAGACACCTGTGTACTCTCTTCTTAAGCAGAAGCAGGATGAGAGACTGCTTGCCGAGAAGAAGAGGCTCCTCTACGTCGCCCTGACACGGGCTGCCGATCATCTGATAATAAGTGGGGAGATCGGTGATGAACTCCCTGATGGGAGCAGGGACACGAGACTCGACTGGATCATAAAAGAACTCACCATCACCGGCAATGCCATAGAAGCAGGAGAGATGCTGCTCAAGTCACCAAATGGGGATGAGATCCTGATGAAGATCCTGCAGCCAGATCAGGCACCCACTCAGACTGATCGGAGTTCACCTCCGTTTACCATCCCAGACGAACTGTATGATGAACCTGGGAAATTTATCCTCAAGAAGATTGAAAGAAAGAAATCTGAATCACCCCTGCTCGTAACAGAGATAGCAAAGGCACTTGAAGAACCTGCCATTGGGCAATATGAAGGCCGGGGAGCAGCCTTTGGAACTGCTATTCACGAAGTGCTCAGAGGAAGAGAGCCACAAGCAGTCATCAGGGAATGGGGGATAACAGATCCTGCACAAAAGCGAGAACTCAAAGAGGCAAGGGACCAGTTCGAGGCACTGCCTGAAATCAGCCAAGCAACTTTGGTAAGGCGGGAACTCGCCTTTACCGTCATCATCAGCGAAATACCAGTGACAGGGAGGATCGACTGTATTGTTCAGAAAAACGATGGGTCATGGCTGGTGATCGATTATAAGAGCGACGCTCTTGAGAGTTCTGACCTCATAAAAAAGAGATCATACCAGATCCAGACCGAAATTTACAGGCTAGCAGCAGAGAGTCTTGGTATGAAGCCTGCAACTGCTGCATTATATTCAGTTCAGGATAATACACTCATCCTACTCGACCCCTGGGAGACTGATATAATCAATGAAATTTTACGCCAAAGCCAGAAATAAGAAGCATTAGCGGTAACAGAAACACATAATAGATAGCAGAAAAAGAGTTAACCCAACTTGACCGGTTCAGTTAGCAGGAGATTCTGCAAGATACCGGCCCTCATATTTAAAGAGCAGCGGAGCGGTATGGCATGAATCAGGTATCACAAACAACTGAACCCTTGTCAGTGTTATATGTGGATGATGAGCCTGATCTACTGGCCCTTGCGAAAATATTTCTTGAACGGACCGGAAAGTTCAGGATCGATACTGCAGTCTCATCAACACAAGCACAAGAAAAACTTCAATCAGGCACTTACGATGCTATCCTCTCAGACTACCAGATGCCTGGCATGAACGGAATCGATCTCCTCAAATTTGTGAGGGAGAGATACGGGAACATCCCATTCATTCTCTTCACAGGAAGGGGTCGAGAGGAGATTGTTATCCAGGCACTTGACAACGGTGCTGATTTTTACATCCAGAAGGGCGGGGAACCGAGGTCACAGTTCGCTGAACTCCAGAACAAACTTGAAAGAGCGGTTGCCGAGAAGAGAGCGGTTCTTGCAAAAGACGAGTCAGATCACCGGATATCAGGCATCATCAACTTCCTCCCAGATGCCACATTTGCAATAGACAGATCAGGAACGGTCATCGTCTGGAACAAAGCAATAGAGGAGATGACCGGGGTCACTGGCAGGGAGATGATCGGAAGATCTGATTATGAATATGCCATCCCATTCTACGGAGAGCGAAGAAAACTCCTGATTGATCTTGTCTTTTCTCCTGATGATCAAGCAGAGGCGTTCTATGGCAACTTGATTAGGAAGAAGGGAGATGTCATCTTCACCGAGATCGAGATCAAAAACCTGGGTGATACACCAAGATGGATCTGGGCTAAAGCAGGGCCACTGTATGACAGCGACGGAAACATCGTAGGGGCCATCGAGTCTATCAGGGATATTTCAGATAAGAAGAGAGCAGAAGAGGTTCTGATAGAGAGCAGGGATTACCTCAACCAGATCTTCTCGTCAGTGAAAGAAGGGATCGTTATCGTAGACGCAGAAACACATACGATCGTCGATCTCAATCCTGCCGCTGCCGAATTAATCGGGGAAAATAAAGAGGAGATTGTAGGGAAAATCTGCCACCAGTATATCTGTCCTGCTGAGGAAGGCAGATGCCCGATCACCGATCTCCACCAGACAGTTGATAATTCAGAGAGAGTCCTCCTGACTGCAGATGGCAGAAAGGTTCCGATCATCAAGTATGTCATTCCTTTCCAGCTCCAGGGGAAAAAGAGACTCATTGAGACCTTTTTCGACAACACCCAGAGGATCTCGGATCTTGAGGCGTTAAGTCAGAGCGAAGAGAAGTTCAGATCATATGTCGAAAATGCCAATGATATCGTCTATGAACTTGATAGGGATGGAGTTTTGACCTACGTCTCACCAAACTGGACAGATATTCTCGGTCACAGGGTTGATGAAGTCATAGGAAGGCATTTTGATCAGTTTGTTCACCCGGATGATGTTGCCAGGTGTGATGAGCACATCACTTCCATCATCAAATCAGGTACCAGACAAGCAGATATCGAGTACCGGGTACGTCATCAGGATGGATCATGGAGATGGCATATCTCAAACAACGGACCTATTCGTAAAGAAAACGGTGTAGTAAAATCGGTGATCGGAATCGGCCGGGACGTTACAGACCAGAAGAATATGAAGGATGCATTAAAGCAGGCAAACAGGCAGCTTTCCCTTCTCTCTGGAATAACAAGGCATGATATCCTGAACAAGATCTCTGTCATCACCGGCCTGCTGGTTCTCGTCAGGGAACTGGCGGAAAATCCGGAGGCTGAGGGATATATCACCAGAATCAACGATTCCATTGCAACAATCAGGACACAGATCGAGTTTACCAGAGTGTACGAGGATCTCGGTACCCAAGAGCCTCAATGGCAGGTTCTTGATGATATCCTGAAAACTCTCAAGGTTCCTGATATAATCACGCTGACATCAGAGACAGGCAACATCAGTGTCCTTGCAGATCCGATGCTCAAGAAGGTCTTCTTTAACCTTCTCGATGACTCGATCAAACATGGGGTAAACGTACATACCATCTGGGTGAAGGCTGAACCAAGAGAGGATGCACTCACTATCACCTGGGAAGATGATGGGGGAGGAATTCCTGCCGACGTAAAACAAAAAATATTTGACCGCGGGTATGGAACTCATACCGGGTTTGGGCTCTTTTTATCCAGAGAGATCCTCACAATAACAGGCATCACCATAGAGGAGAATGGTGTTACAGGAGAAGGTGCCCGGTTTGAGATCACGGTTCCCAAAGGAATGTGGCGAATCGATTCTCCTCTCCTCCATGGGCAGGATTAGGAGATTACAAGAGGTCTAATGTTTATTGAGCCACTTGTTATCGGCGATCTCCTTGAGAAGATGGCCACGGTCTGTTTTGCCGCATACCTGCTTACCAGGATGAAAAGAGTGGGCAGTCTCTTAGGCAGAGAGCAATCGTGGCGGTTTATCGCTATCATCTCGATCATATTCGGTCTTTTCTATGCATTTGGGTACTTTGCAGGGAGTGGAACTACAACAGATTTTTTGAGTATCAGGAAGATCGGACCCAACATGGCGGGGCTGATAGCCGGTCCTGCTGGAGGAGTGGGAGCAGCTCTCTTCGGCCTTCTGCTCCAGGCAGCCGGGAATGGTGTGATACAACCATCAACTATGTTCATCGAACTGGTGGATGGCCTGGTCTGTGGGATCGTATGTCTACTAAACGGCAGAAGACTGATCAATGTCTGGCAGGCTGTCCTACTCGGTGCAGTACTCACCACGGCAGACTCCATCATTACTCTCTTCTTCAACCAGGGGATCGATATTTCCAGGCTTCTTCTTGTCAATATCGCGTCTA
>QKDV01000095.1 GCA_003251955.1 Methanospirillum hungatei | reverse complement strand
AGTAAGATTACCCGGTGTGTATTCATTATCACCTACAATAGTTGCAGTAAATTCAGGCTCTCCATAGGGGAACGGAACTGCTGATGCATGGATTATGCATCCTGATACTGCGATAGAGAGTATAATCAGGGCAAAGAGTGCCCTAATCACACTCTCTCCGTGTGGAGTTTTTCTGGTCTTAAAAAAACCTGAAAGAGTCAGGAGTGTCATCTCTTGAACTCCTCAGTTTTGTTGCCTGCGACGAAGGTAGAGGAATCCTCCTCCAATTATGATGAGGACGACTATTCCTGAGATCAGCATCGTATTTCCTGAAGAATTTGTAACAGTAACCGGCACCTTGATTGGGTCTGACACAAACTCGGTCAGGTTCTCATCCGTGTACCTGATTTCTGAGTCAAGAGCATACTGTTTTGCAGTAGAACCACTGTTTACATTCAGTTTGAACTTTCCAACGGCCATATCTCCTGGATTCATGGTGCCAAGGTACGCCTGATCGTCTTCACTGGTGAACGGATCCACAATCGTGATTCCTGCCTGGGCGTTATAGATCGTGTCAGACCCGGTATTTTTGTAATGAACGGTGATGACTCCTTCACCACCTGAGTTGATTGTGTTCTGCTGGTCTCCGACTTCGAATGATATCTTAGGTCTGAATCCTGCACTGATCGACTTCTTGTCACTCTCTGCAGTGAGTCCCTGGTAATCGGTATATACAGCCTGAAGGGTCAGGGGGTATTGGATGGACGGATCGGCGTTTGATGCAACCGATACTTTGTATGAGAGAGATGCAGAGGATTCTACAGGGAAGTCTCCCTGATATACACTGTCCTGGTATGGTGCAATCGGTCCCTTTCCTACCGGTTCAAGATAGAAAACCGTGTTTTTACCGTCATCTGAACCGGTGTTGGTGACATTGATGATGATATGGCCGTCACCGCCGACATAGAGATCTCCCGACTCTATCGAGTCAACACCAAGGCGGACACTTTTTCTGAGGGTTATCGGGATGTAAAGCGTCTGCTCTTCTTCCTTGAAGTTGTACTGGATCTCATCAAGCCCGTGCTGGGTAGCTTCCTCCATGTACTTGTACTTCAGGGTGAGTGGGAGCTGGTAACTTCCTGCCTGTGCATAATCAGGAACGGTCACAACAAAGGGTGCCTGAACAACGGTTCCTGCCTGGACATCTCCGAGAACCTGGGGATCAGATGAAACCTGCACAGGAGAACTACCACCCTCAAGGAGAGCAGTGAGCGAGAGAGCGGTTGTCGGGAGGTAATCAGGAGTTATGGTCCCGGTATTAACAAATTTCATATTGATAAGGCCGGCATTGGCCACAGTGACTATGACCTGTGTCTTTTCGCCGATCTGAAGTTCATTACTCCCTCCAATTCCGGCGGTCATAACCATCTCTCCGGCAGAGTATTTGTCTCCGGCATATGCCGGAGAAATTAAAGCAGTCAGGATGAAAATGAGAAATATACTAAAAAAAAGAGACCTCAAATGTCCAGTCATGGGTAGAGCTCTGATCTAACCCTTGAAAAATATTTCTTTCAAAATCTGAAATATTATACCAAGATCCTCAGGCCAGATAAATGAGCCGGTTAGATCTGACTGTATATCGTATATATGACTCATGCTGATTCTGGCATGCACAGAAGTTTGGCCTAATGTATAATTATCAACATTATGTTATGGTTATTCCATTATCTCTATTCGATTCACACCTCTGAATCAGAATTTACTCAATATTCTTTTATAATAGTAATCCCCTCTCTAAAAAAGCAGGTACCCACTATTTCTGAAATGAAAATGTCCGGTACTGAGATTATTTTTCAGTAATGGGAGTTGAGAATGAATCCTGAAGAGATACTAACCATTGCAATCATTGATGATGCAATCAATACCGAGACTCCTCATGGCCGCACAATGAGGAGGATTGTAAAAAAGCTTGAAGAATCAGGATTAGTTGTAGGGGATGTATCATCAGTCGAGGATGCACGGGCAGCAGCAGCCCAGCTTCCCGGCGTTGACTGTATTTTAATCAACTGGAATCTTGGTGGGAATTCAGAGCAGAATCATGAATCAACCTCACGGATCATCCATGAGATCAGAAAACGCAACGACGAACTTCCGATATTTTTATTGGCAGAACCCTCTTCTCATGCCCCGGCAGGATTTACGGTCGATATTGTCAGGGAGGTCAGTGAATACGTATACCTGATGGATGATACCCCTGATTTCCTTGCCGGAAGGATTACCGCAGCTGCAAGGCGGTACCGGGAACAGATGTTATCACCCTTCTTTTCAGAACTGATAAAATTCTCTCGTGACTTTGAATACTCCTGGCATACTCCCGGCCATGCAGGAGGGACAGCATTTCGCAAGACACCGGTGGGCCGGGCGTTTCATACCTTCTTTGGAGAACAACTTTTCAGGTCAGATCTCTCGATATCTGTTGATGAACTCGGCTCCCTGCTTGATCACTCCGGACCGATAGGAAAGGCCGAGAAGTATGCAGCTAAGGTGTTCGGAGCAGACAAGACCTATTTTGTCACGAACGGCACGTCAACTGCCAATAAGATCGTCTTTTTCGGGGCAGTTACCGAGGGTGACATTGTTTTAGTTGACAGAAACTGTCATAAATCAGCAGAACATGCACTCACGATGACCCACTCGGTTCCGGTCTACCTCATCCCGTCCCGGAACAGGTATGGCATCATCGGCCCGATTCACCCGGACCAGATGACTCCAGAGGCGATCACCAGAAAGGTACAGGCATGCCCATTTACGCAGTATGCTGACAGCGATCACCCGGTTCATGCCATCATTACGAACTCCACGTATGACGGTCTCTGTTATCACGCGGCAAAGGTAGAGCATCTGCTCGGGCAGACCGTGGACCGGATCCACTTTGATGAGGCATGGTACGGGTATGCCCGGTTCAATCCCCTGTACCGGGACCGGTTTGCCATGAGGGACGGAGCACAGGACCCGAACGGTCCGACCGTGTTTGCAACCCAGTCCACCCATAAACTCCTTGCAGCCCTCTCACAGGCATCAATGATCCATGTCAGAAACGGAAGGGTTCCGATAGAGCACTCCCGTTTCAACGAGGGATTCATGATGCACACCTCCACGTCCCCGCTCTATACCATCATCGCATCACTGGATGTATCATCAAAGATGATGGACGGGCCTTCAGGGAAGATCCTGACCGACGAGTG
>QKDV01000190.1 GCA_003251955.1 Methanospirillum hungatei | reverse complement strand
TCGCAACATTAGGTGGCAGGGAATTGCATCAGGAAAGAAGTCATCCCATGTTGTGTCTGCTCTGGATGTGCCGTTTGATCTTCTCCTAGCCTACGATACTGCCCACTTCCCGACCGGGCGTCGTTCATTTCTAGAGCGATGGATCCGCCAGCCTGAAGGTTCAGCCCTAGCCTGGATGGATGGAAACCTCTTACGGGGCTATGGTGTGATCAGGCGGTGTTTTGATGGGTATAAGATTGGCCCGATATTTGCAGATACCCTGGAGATTGCAGATGACCTTTTTGAAAGCCTGAGTTCTTCTGTTTCGGGTGAAACAATATTTTTTGACACTCCTGAACCAAACAAGGATGCTGTCAGTATGGCAGAGAACAGGAAGATGACAGAGGTCTTTGGGACTGCAAGAATGTACACAAAAGAGATTCCCTCACTTCCAATCAATGAGATATTCGGTGTCACAACCTTCGAGCTCGGATAAAAAATCAAGTTACTCCTTCTCTCCAGACGGAAAGGAGACAGAATCCTAAATCTCTTTCATATTCTCTTCATGCTTTTATTCAAAAGGAAGACTATTATCCTGACCGGGTAAAGAATAATTGTTTGTTCAATACCGGAGGATACGTGGATCTCGTCCCCGTCTTATCACTTACCACCCGTCACTGGTTTGAGAACATCAGTATCCTGATAATGCTCATTCTTCTTTACAATTTCATTCCTGCCCGCATCTATCGCAATAAAACACTCTGGTTCTCACTCCTTGTCGGGTTGATATTCAGTTTTGCTGCAGCAATGGGGATCTTTATTCCGTGGACTGGAACGACTCATCCGGTTATTGGGTTAAACGGTGTTCTCATTCCCCTTGCTGGATATGTCGGAGGTCCGATATCTGCAGGTATCATCACCGGTTTCCTCATATGTTACAGAATACTTTTTGAAGGTGGAATGGAGTTCACACCAGATCTGGTCATTGCTATTATCGCGGCTCTATTTGGATGCCTCTTCTATGAATTTCGTAAAAGAAATATCATCACCCTCTCTCCTGTTCTTGAGATATTCATATTAGCCCTGCTTTTTGCAGGAATTACGGTTTCTGTCCTCTCTCTTTATCCTCATATCGGAGGTTACCCAAATTGGCTTTTTGCACAGAGTGACACCGGGCTTGTCATCTTCTTAGGTCTTTTTCTCCTTGGTTTCACGATTATCCAGATCGATAAAAAGAGAGCTAACGAAGAGAGTCTGATTAGGTACCAGGAACATTTAGAGAGTATGGTTCAGGAACGGACCGCTGAACTTACCGATGTGAACGCCTTCATTCAGGCAACCATTGACTCTACTGCTGATGGTATCGTTGTACTCGAATCAAACGGAAAAGTGAAAGGATATAACCGTATGGCAAAGGATCTGCTTGATATCAGATCCCCGAAAGAGGTTGATCTTGATATCATCCGTCTGATCCGCTATCACCTCTCTGATCCTGATTCTTTCGAAGAATCACTCCTTCAGATCGAACAGGAAGATGAAGACCTTTTTACAACTGAACTCAACTTCAGATCCGGGAGGATTTACGATCTCTCAATCACTCCGTACAGGGTACTGGATAAAGTTAGTGGCCGTGTACTGAATCTTCATGATATCACTGATATTAAACATGCAGAAGAGATGCTTGTTAGCATGAATCAGAAACTGCATCTTCTCTCTGGAATATCCAGGCATGATATTCTGAACCAGATATCAGCTCTGAAACTCTATCTCTATCTTCTCCAACATAATCCAACAGAATCCGAGGCGTCTGAGTACTTTGACCGGGTGAGCAGGACCCTGCGATTGATGCAACAGCATACCGAATCGTCGGGTGAATATGAGGATGTTGGTATACATCGGCCTTCCTGGCAGGATCCTAGTGCCGCATTCCTGAAAGCAGCAGGTTCATTTGCTGATCAAGGGATCAAATTTTCTACATCTGGTATCAGGTATGAAATTCTTGCCGATCCCCTTTTGGAACGAGTTTTTTATAATCTCATTGACAATTCAGTCCGGCATGGAGGTGGGGTCTCAACCATCACTCTGTCTTCGGAGTGTGAAAGTAACAGGCTGTTCCTTGTCTACCATGATGATGGGATTGGAATTGATTCGGGGGAGAAGAATGCAATATTCAATAAAGGGTTTGGACGACATACCGGCTTTGGCATGTTTTTGATTCAGGAGATCCTCTCGATCACTGGAGTTAGAATTCGTGAGGACGGGGTTCCCGGCTTTGGGGTGCGATTTGAACTGACAGTTCCAGCGCAGGTTTTCAGATTATCACAGAGCACAAAAAAAAATAATTCTGGTCAGTAGTTCTCACACCATAGTTCGAAGTAACTGATTGGGTGCGAACAGACCGGGCATGTCTGGGGTGCATCTTTGTCGCTGTGCACATAACCACAGTTCCTGCACTTCCACCTGACCTCCTCATCCCTGGTGAAGACGGTACCATTTTCTACCTGTGCAAGGAGTTTGCGGTAGCGTTTCTCATGGTCTGCCTCTACTTTTGCAATCTGCCTGAATATGTGTGCAATCTGTGGAAATCCCTCCTTATCAGCAGTCTCGGCAGCTTCGGGGTAGAGGGTGCCCCATTCCATACTTTCGCCATCTGCTGCGGCCTTCAGATTCTCCACAGTACTCCCTATCTTTCCGGAGGGGTATGAGGCCGTTATCTCAGCCTCGCCACCTGGTAGTTCCTTGAAAAACAGTTTTGCATGCTCTTTCTCATTCTCTGCGGTCTCCATGAAGAGGGCAGATATCTGCTCAAATCCTTCCTTCCTTGCCACACTTGCAAAGAATGTGTAACGGGTCCGTGCCTGGGATTCTCCGGCAAAAGCAGTAAGAAGATTCCTCTCAGTCTGGCTTCCTTTCAACTCCATGTTATCTGCTCCTTATTTTATGGTACTCCGAAGACAGGTAAATAACCATCTCTGCCCTTAAGGCTCATAAGTGACAGAAATTTGGCACTGTTGATAAAATTCCAAAGTAAACAGAGTGTAATGGTGGGGGGTTCTAATAATGTGATATTGCTATCTGTTCTTTCAATGTCAGACCGTCAGCCCTGCGGCCTTCATGGCTGGGACATACTGATGATCGATCATGGAGAAGTGTTCGGTAACCCAGGTGGTGAGGAAGATGGTAAGTTCTGCAGTTAGTGAAGGATCATTTGCCTCGAGTTTTTGCTGAAATCTGGCAACTTTTTCTCTAAA
>QKDV01000275.1 GCA_003251955.1 Methanospirillum hungatei | reverse complement strand
GAACACTTCGTCCATCAGTTTGATCTGTTGGGATAAGGGAAGATGTCCCAAAATATGGTGGGCAAACACAAGATCTATCAGGGATTGTCCTAACGGAATCAGGCATGCATCTCCAAGCAGTAGGTGAACACCGGTGAGCTCTGGATCATTTCTGCAGATCTCAAGTGCTGAAAGTGAGAAGTCAATTCCAATATAAAAGCCGTCATTGTTCATTCGGACACGGAGGTTTTTCCCGTCCCCTACTCCAAGTTCCAGAATAGTCCCACTCGGTGAGAGATGATTGAATTCAGACGGCGCATTTCCCCATTGTCTCCCTTTTTCATGATATCTTCGATCCCATGCAGTTCGTTGGAATACGGGAGATAAAGCAGTGAGAGAGGTGGAAGAAAGAGAAAGATAGCGATCAGGAGAGGCCTGGTCTGACATGATATTTACCCGTCGGGACCGGTAAATCCCCTGCATCTACATGAGCCAATTGTAACAACGCATACACCGGCAAGAGTGGCGATCAAAACTGCTGCAACCGGAGCAGAAAAAACTCCTACAAGATATCCACCTATTGCGGGAATGAATGTCATCCCTGCGTAACTTGCCGTTGTATACAGTCCCATCGCTATACCCTGTTTCTCTTCGGCCATCGCAAGGTAACTGATCTGAGAGATCATGACAAGCCCGGCAACAAATCCCATGATAAAGATAGATGATGGATACTGTTCAAAGAGCAGCACCAATATGGCCATAAGGATAGCAGATATCCTGATAAGTAGCACAGGTTCAATTTTAAACCATGGAGCAGCGAACGATGAGATGATCGTTGCCAGGTTCATGACCGCAAGGGCGGTTCCAACCTCTGTTGCTGCTAGCCCTGAAAGATCAGGATAGATCGCCTGAACAAACCCGGTTATTCCGAGCAGAACGACGACAGAGAACCAGAGTGGTGCCTGTCTGTGAACCATTGCAGAGACTTCACCAAAAAGTGGCCTCCATCCCTGCTGTGAATTCCGTTCTGAGTTGACAGTATTCCGGTCCAGATCAACCTTCCCAAGAATGAGACAAAACAGCAGGGTCAGGATCGGCAGAACCGAGAGAATGGTGAAAAACCTGATTCCTCCGGTGAGATCACTGACGATGCTCGTAATCCAGCCACCTCCAATAAGTCCGAGGAGAAGACCCAGATTGAGCAGAGCCATAAAGATACCTGAAAGCCGGGTATGCCCTTTCTGATAATTGATCCAGGAGAGGGAGGCTGATACAAAGAGGCCGGCACCGATCCCTTCGATGAGCCTTATGAGCAGGATCAAAACCGGTTCTGTGACAAATGAAAGGATTGTTCCAGATATCACAGTCAGGATCATACCGGTTGAGATGACTCTGAACTGGCCGACCCGTTCGCTGATAATACCACCAGGAAGGGTCGTGATCATCGCACCAAAGAAGTAGGCAGAGTAAATGAATGCCTGGATTTGTAATGCGCCATCAAGACTCGGCAGAATCGGGATGATCGCATTTGACAGGGCCATCAGGGACGAAATTCCAAAAAAAAGACTGAAAAGAAAGAGATTTGATCGGCTCATCTGATCACTCTGATCAGACCAAGCGATAGGTTTCCAGATTCATCGGCGCCATAGTCTGGATATGATACTTCTTGTATATCGAACTTGCAAGGTCCAGAGTCTTGCTTTCTTCTCCGTGGATAGTAAAGATCTTCTCGGGTTTGGGTTGCATGTGCGATACGAAGTTCATCAGTTGCCTGCGATCGGAGTGACCTGAGAACCCGTCAACAGTGAAGCATTCAAGATTGATGACAAGAGTTTCTCGGTTACCCATAGGAATCTCACGCCAGCCTTTCTGTATACGCCGTCCGAGTGTTCCGTCAGCCTGATATCCGACAAAGACAAGCGCACACCGCTCATCTGCACCGAGGTTGCGCAGGTACTCCATGACCGGACCACCATTGAGCATACCGCTAGTCGTGATAATAACACAGGGGTCACCAGTGATGACTTTCTCTCTCTTATCAGGAGAGTCAACCTGTTCAAAACAGTCAGAGAGGAACGGGTTGAGACCTTCCTTGAATATCAGGTTTCGAAGGTCCGAATTAAGATATTCAGGATAGGTCGTGTGAATGGCAGTTGCTTCCTTGATCATACCATCAAGGTACACCTTCATCTTTGGAAGTTTCTCAAGTCTGAGGCCCTCTTCAATGGCAAGCATGACTTCCTGCGAACGACCGACTGAGAATGCAGGGATGATTACCTTACCGCCCCGTTCGATCACATCACGGAGAATATTGTAAAGTTTCTCTTCTGCCTCTGCACGGGGTGGTTGCATGTCGCCTGCACCACCATAGGTTGACTCCATGAGCAGGGCTTCAAGCCTTGGGAAGTGGTTAGTTGCAGCGTTGAAGAGTCTGCTCTTGCCATAGTGAAGATCCCCGGTGAATGCAACATTGTAGAGACCGTCACCAATGTGGAAATGGGCAATTGCAGAACCGAGAATATGGCCTGCGTTGTGGAAAGTCAGTTTGATATCTGGTGCAATATCAGTTACACAACCGTAATTTATGACGATTGAGT
Organism: Methanospirillum hungatei; assembly: GCA_003251955.1. GTDB lineage: Archaea > Halobacteriota > Methanomicrobia > Methanomicrobiales > Methanospirillaceae > Methanospirillum > Methanospirillum hungatei_A. The sequence goes on along the minus strand of QKDV01000275.1, from coordinate 677 downwards.
GCTTGATATATTCCTTGACCTCGTTTGAAGAGTAGGGAATGGTGTTGCCTTCCTTGTTCATCACTTCAAGATAATCTAACTGGAGCATGGCTGCAAGATCCCGGGTAGGTGGTGTCGAGTAGACAGGACCGGTGTATCCGTATTTATAGAGCAGCGGTATGTATGCACAGTGATCAAGGTGGGCGTGGGTGAGAACAACCGCATCCAGTTGGGTGAGTGGGTGTATCTCTGGGACATAGAGGTATGGTGTTGAGGTTGAATTGCCTGGATTCTCACCACAATCAATGAGGATACGACTTTCAGGTGTTGAGAGAAGGAATGCAGCACGACCGACCTCACGACAGCAGCCAAGAGTAGTGACCCTTATCCACTGATCCTTTGCTATAACATCACGATGGATGCGACGCCCGATTCTCCGCAGCAATTCCTTACGCTCTTGGTGTGCAGCACGGAGATACTGTCGGACCTGTTTAACGGTAGAGGACTCAATTGGCGGTGTCCGTACAACCTTTGGAGTCCATCCAATCTCCTTGGTAATATCTCTGAGTGTTGCCCCGTTTTTTCCGATAACAACACCAGGTTTTTCAGCCTCGATGAGCACCTCACCGGTATCCTGTTCAAAAAATATGTCAGTGATCCCTGCGTTCTCCCCTACTACCTCTTTGATAGCAGTGACT
>QKDV01000087.1 GCA_003251955.1 Methanospirillum hungatei | reverse complement strand
TGAGTCATATGGGGAAGTCCGGGCTCTCCAATTCTGATAAGAACAGATCCAATCTGCTCTCTGTCATTCTCTTTGTGCAGTGGGATCTCTCTTATGAGGTGATCTACAACCGGTTCTCCAATTCTGATAAGAGCATTCTCTGATATTGCCCGGATTTCAGGATCTTCGTCAAAAATTCCCCTGATTAACGGTACGATTGCTGCGTCTCCAATCTCCATGAAGACCTTGAGTGCCATTGAAGAAGTAACCGGATTTGGATCTTTGAGTGATTCATACAGGGGTTCAAGAACAGGTCTACCGATCTCCTGAATTATATAGAACTTTAACTCCCGGGTTTCATCCCGGTCCTGAACACATGAGGCAAGAAGATCTACTACAACCTGATCTCCAAGGAGGATGAGGAGAGCTGCTGATCGCGCCCGAACTTCCTCATCAGGACTTTCAAGTGCCTGAATGAGATATGGTACTGCTTCACGTCCGGCTGTCTCGATCATGGCTTCTGCCATCCGTGCTGTCCGACGCTCTTCAGATCCCAGAGTATTAACAAGAACCGGAAGCACAGTTTTTCCATAACTGAGAAGAGTGTATGCAGCCCGTTCTTCTCCTGCTTCATTTAGTACAGGGATACAAAGGATGATCTCCTGAACGACTGATGGACCGAGCCTGAGCAATGTGCGATGCAACCAGCGTGTTACTGTTTCATCAGCGCTGTTGTAACTCTCTATCAGAGGACGAACTGCTGGTTTGCCTATGAATTCCAGAGCTTCAGAAGCTGCATCTACAACCCTGGGGTCAGGGTCGGCAAGGAGTGCGATAAGAACCGGAACTGCACGCGGTGTCTGCATCCTCCCAAGAGCCAGAGCAGCTTCTACCCGTAAGGGTGTTTCAGAAGATGTTCTGACAATTTTTATCAGCCCATCAAGATCCCCTTTCAATCGCATCCGTTCAGGATCAGGTCTGAATATTGTGATCATTCTCTATCCCCCCCATACTGGCACCATGTATTATATGGATTGATTTTTCAGGAAATTATTAATAGATTCTTAATCATCACGGTCAATCATATTTTCCACGGAGACCGGACCAGCCGGTATATCCGCAGTAAAGGCAACCGATTCCATTGCAATGCCTGCACATCCGTTCTGGAGATGTTACCTCAACTGTTCCTTTTTTATCACAGAAACAGCATCCCTCACCTGCACAATGCTGGCAGGTCACCCGGACATATTCTGTAGCATCTGTCATACGGACTCAGGTGTAGTATAATCAGATAAATGCAACGAATTGAAAAATGAAACAAAAGAGCGGGCCTGAAGGGACTCGAACCCCTGACCTACAGATTAAGAGTCTGTCGCTCTACCGACTAAGCTACAAGCCCTTGTGCCTTATCATATAGGATCGTGTTGCATATGAATGTTTTGCAATCGTTGTCATTTGGAATCAATATTGATTCAAATGAAAAATTATTAGGAAAGGATCGAGATAGAACTGATTAACTTCTCTAAAAAATTGAAACAAAAGAGCGGGCCTGAAGGGACTCGAACCCCTGACCTACAGATTAAGAGTCTGTCGCTCTACCGACTAAGCTACAAGCCCTTGTGCCATAACATGTTGGTATATCTACAATAAATATATTTCGTGGCCTCATTTAAACGTCTAAACGCTTAATATAATATTGTTATGCAGGATTATCGCCTCCCGGGAGTGCCCGGCAACAGAACTTATCTGATCTGCGGGTGCGGGAGTGTCGGGTATCTCATCCTGGAGGAGCTGAAGAAGGAAGGCGGAAGACTCCTCTGCATGGATAATAATCCCGAACGGGTTCAGGAGCTGAGGGAACAGAAGATAGAGGCATTCCTGCGTGATATGCTTGATGCCGATATGCTCCATGGTATCGCTGATTTTAACATCGCATTTGTCGTAAGCGATAGCCATGAGGCAAATAGTGTAGCCATGAGGACGATCAGGGAGAAGTACCCGCGTGTCCATGTTGTTGCACGTGCCGTAGATCCCATCAGTGAAAAGGATCTCATGCAGGAAGGTGCAGACCTGGTCCTATATCCTCAGCAGGTTGTTGCAACGGCTGCAATAGATTACCTCCAAAAATTTCAGAAATATCATCTCTCAAAGAAACTTTTTGATATACTGAGCAGCTGGACCGGAACACTGGGAATTATTACCCATACAAATCCCGATCCTGATGCAATCTCCAGCGCTATGGCATTAGCTGCAATAGCAAAAAGAGCCAATCCACAGCTTGAGACACATATTTTGTATGATGGGATCATCGGTCATCAGGAGAACCGGACTCTTGTTAACCTCCTGGATATCAAGATGGAGAAGGTCAGACCCGAAACACTTGCAGAATGCTCCCATCTCGCTCTTGTTGATAGTAAGGGGCCGGGCATCAACAATGGCCTTATCTCGACTACTCCGGTTGACATAATAATTGACCACCACTATGAGCCCCAGTCAGGCAGTATCGCCAAGGTGCCATTTATTGATATCAGGCAGAGTGCCGGTGCTTGTGCAACCATTCTCACCGAATATCTGATAGAACTTGAGATAGAGCCCGATCAGATGGTAGCAACGGCCTTGCTTTATGGAATAAGGGCTGATACCAAGCAGTTTAGAAGAAATGTGACACCACGTGATCTGGAATACTCAGCATATCTGCTGAAATACAGTGACGAGGATCTGCTTGAGAAGATCATGTCTCCCCAGTATGCACATGAGACGATAGATATCATTGGGGACGCGATCAAAAACCGCAAGACCAAGAACGGGTACTTATTTACCAACGTTGGATACGTCCGTAATCGGGATGCTCTCCCACAGGCGGCTGATTTGCTCATCAATCTTGAAGGGATCAGCACTGCACTCGTATATGGAATAACAGATGATGCAATCATCATGTCCGGCCGTAACCGCGACCTCAGACTAAACCTTGGGAATGTCATGAGTGAAGCTTTCTCAGATCTTGGTGATGCCGGCGGTCATGCTACGATGGCCGCAGCAAGCATCCCGCTTCATGTCTTCTCCGCGGTAAGAGAGAAGAAAGGTCTTTTGGAACTGGTCATCGAACCTGTCTTGCAGAAATTCTACGGGCTCGTCGGTCTGTTGGAGGACGAATCCGGTGAGGTATGAGGATTGGGAACCCTTATACCGAGAGATCTGTGAGTACTTCGCTTTTGATCCTACAGAAGATGAACGGGCAGCAGAGATAGCAGCCGGAATTTCATCTGCTGATGCAA
>QKDV01000013.1 GCA_003251955.1 Methanospirillum hungatei | reverse complement strand
CTTGTAGTGGTTATTCTCTGTTGTGCTGTAATTGGTGTCTGGGCTTATAAGAGGCAGAAACCCTAATCCGGTTCCTCCTTTGTAATTATCAACCGGTCTTAATCTTCTACAATTAAATTTTTGCTGAAACGGTATATCAATTGCAAAGAGTTTTACCCTATTGTTCCCCTCAGTTCTTCTTACTGGCGTCACCTGATATCAATCACCCTGCTTGTCAGAGACATCAGAATATTTGGTGGGAATATGAATTTTTACAACCGTCATCTTCTGATTATGATAATGGCACTACTCATATGCGGTCTGTGTATTGCTGATACCCCCGGGGGTGTCCCCCAACAGAATGGATTAAATAATCCGGTTCTTTCCGGTCCTGTCGGGAGTGGATTCTTTGAGTTCAGATCAAATATCGAAGGTGCTAATGTAATTCTTGATAATCAGACCGTTGGGACAATTAAGGGAGGAATACTGAAGATCCCGGTAGATGTCTATGATAAATCTTTCAAACGTGATCTTCGTATAGAAGCAAGTGGTTACTCCACGTACCATGAAACGCTGTTAAGAAGCCCCAAAGTTGGAGAAACAATGATTGTAAGGGGAACCCTTCAGGTTCTCCCGTTAAATCTCGCTGGCTCACTCTCTCTTGCGGTCAGCCCTCCCGGTGCCGCTGTGAGTATAGATAATGAATCTGTTGGGGTTGTTGATCAGTCAGGGATCATGACCATCAGAACTATCAACTCTGGCAGCCGGGCGTTACGTGTGACCAGGCCCGGTTACAGAGATTACGTTCAGCAGGTATACATCACCCCGAATCTTGAAAACAAAGTCAGAATTACCATGAGTCCTGTTACAACCGGAACTCTTGATATCTCTTCAACTCCTGCAGGAGCGACGGTTATCATAAACGGGATGTCATATGGGAACACCCCTGTTACAGTAGCAGAACTGGAACAGGGATCCTATGTCATCGGATTTACCCTTCCGGGGTATCAGAATGCACAAAACCAGGTCGTTCTTGTTGCTGGTCAGCGTGTGCCTGTGTCAGTGTTTCTCCAGCCGGTGCCGATTGCTACTCCCACACCTGTTCCAACGACACCTGCACCGACTCCTGAAGCCGGATCTGCTCCTGTTGTTGTTATTCTTGGACTGCTCTGTGCCAGTGTGCTACTTGTAAAAAGAAGATAATATTTAATTGAGAGGGCTGACACCTACCCTCTTTGTCCGAATGTTTTCTCGTAGATCTTGTATGTCTCACCATTCTTGAATGATACTATCACCTGTACATGATCCACGCCATCTGTTCCCTGGATTTCTCCGGTGGCTCCGATGTTATCTGCGATCTGTCTGGTTACCAGTTCACCGTTCCCCAGTTTTGCCCGCATCTCTATTGAACTCACCAGGGACTGCCCGTGTCCTCCCCTGAATGTCCCTGTGATTACCCGGTAGATTGGATCCTTATCAACGTCAACCAAAACTGAAAGACTATTTGGTGGCTGGATGATCGGCCCTTCATAAAGTCCCTGTTCGCTTCTGACAGTCTGTGTGGTTGCCACTGTTGGTGTTGCGGTAGCCAGTCCGGCTCTCTCCTGACCAACTATCTTGTCAAGGATGAGATATGAATCCCCGTTCATGAATTTGACCAGAACCTGAACGCGGTCTGCTCCTTTGGTTCCTTCAGTTGTGATCTCATCTCCTTTCTGCTTCCCGAGATCCTGTTCTATGACTCTGCCATCACTCAACGTGGTCCTGACCTGAATTGATTGAGTCAGTTCCTGACCTTTTCCCCCGTCAAAGGTTGTGGTAATGTTCGAGTATACCGGGTCCTTCTGGACTGAAACTGAAACACCGAGTTCAGGCGGAGGAATCATGACCTGATTGTCAAAGAGAGATGGGGCTGGTGTCTGAGTAGTGGGCAGAGGAGTTTCGGGAGTGGGTGTTGTGGCTGGTGTATAGGTTGGTACAGGTGTTAGCGGCAGGGTCTTCTGTTCTTTAGAAGTAGTCTGTTCTGTACATCCTGCAACCAGAAGCAGCACGGCAAGAACTCCTGTAATGAGAATAATCTGATATCGGTTCATCGTATAGAAGAGCTGAATTTAATTTGTTATAGTTTTGGCGGCCTGACGATTCCGACCTGCTAACCTTCAGATATCTGTTTCACTTATAGTACACTATCAGCCGGGCTCACCGGAGAAGGAGGCACTGATGGGAAAACCTACTGAAGGATACGAACAGATCATCAAGAATATTGTCGAGTCCGGGGCAGCTGAAACAGCCCAGTCCTGGATGGATGCAATTCTCGCAGAGAATGGAAGAGTTCCCCTTATCTTTGAACGTATGGGTGAAAGGCCCGAGGTTCTTGTCTCTCATCTTCTTTATAAAACGGCTGTCCTCAAGACAAGTACTCTTGAACCGAAGTATGTCGAGCTCATAAGCATAGCCGTCTCTGCCGCACTTCGTTGTAATCATTGTACTGATTATCATGTACAGGCAGCTATCAGGAAAGGAGCAACAAAGGATGAGATACTCGAGGCAATACTTATCGCAGGCCTCACATCACAGTCAACCGTCCTTGCCGATGCATATCGGACTTATGCTGAGAGTATTGAGGAGTGCACTGCCTGTGGGATGAAGATTCCCGGAGAAGATCACTGATCCTGATGTCTGCTACCGGTCATCATCCTTCCGATAACCTTCCCTCTCTTTCCTTTCCGATTTTCCCCAAGATTAGTTGTTTGTTCTTTCTGCTGCTTTGATCTTCCAATGAGGCATTCAGGTCCGTTTCCGATGAGATCATCGCGCCCTGCCTGCCTGAGCCCTTCCCTCACCAGATCATATCCCCCAGGGTTACGCCATGAGAGCATTGCCCGCTGAATCTTTTTCTCGTCACCCTTTGGTACATGGACCTTCGCTCTGGTTTTCGGATTGATGCCTGTTGCATACATACAGGTTGAAATGGTCATGGGTGTTGGTGTAAAATCCTGTACCTGTTCGGTGTAGAGATGGTGGTCTCTGAGATATTCAGCAAGCTCAATCATATCCTGAATGGTACATCCCGGGTGCCCTGCCATAAGGTATGGGATGATATACTGTCGTGGATGTTTTCCCTTCTGTACTTCCTCGAATCGTTCCCTGAACGAGTCAAATACATCAGGACCTGGCTTGTTCATCAGGTCTGTCACACTCTGACTGATGTGTTCGGGGGCAACCTTCAGTTGTCCTGAAACATGTGAGCAGATCTGGTGCATGATATCTGGATCACCCGG
>QKDV01000113.1 GCA_003251955.1 Methanospirillum hungatei | reverse complement strand
AAACAGTGGTAATCTGCTTGGCAATTAGCCCGGCATACCACTCCTTTCCAGAGATCTCCTGATACTCCCACCAGCTTCCATGTTGGTTACCGTTACGGCCGTACTCAGTCGAATGATAGGTAAATACAGTATTGCGATTCTGCAGGAGGTGAAGAGCCTCGGTCACATGCCAGTCATGGAAATGGAGAATGTCAAAGCGTGGAGAGTCTAGGGAGTGAAATCGTTCTGCCATCATGTGACTCATATTACGGCAGTACTCAACCACATTGTTGCCATACGGGCGGACCGTATGGTAATGAACTCCCCCGAAGGTGAAGTCACAATCTCCACGAGTGAAGAAGTGAACTTCATTCTTCTTTGCCAGTTCCTGTGCAAGATAGGTGGCTGCGTTCGCTAAACCGCCTACCCGATCAGTATAGAGTGATTCCCAGCAGAAGTATGCAATCTTTTTCCGTTCCATGTGTCATCTCCAGTTCTGTCAATTATCTGTGATCGAGACCGGGTTGAAGTTATCAGGTGTCAGAGTTAAATATTCAGGACATCAATATTTTTATTTAATCTAATTACCTCCACAGAGAGATATTCTCCGCTAATAATTCAACAGTAGCGCCAATAATATATATATTAACCTACAGCATTGAAAATCCGGTTTTAACCGGAATATTTACAGATTATTCTCTGATTTTTCTCAGGAATGCTGCCAGTACCACTCCCATCGATATCAAGGGACCAGCCTGCAACACCTCAACATCATACTGACACTCTTCTGTACATAAAAACACTTGCCATGCAATCGTAGGGGGTTCTAAATCGGAAAAAGAACTGAATTTCCCTTAAGATACGTGAATCCTCGAATGAGAAGTTTAATAGTCGTGGATTTATCTATATCGTAATCAATCTCTTCAATACAATAATGTATAAATATGTACAATTAAATACATGAATATACATGATTCAAACAAAAGATACATACAATCAGGTGATGCCATTGGACTGGAGTTCGCAGTGACAGGAGACTGCCTGCCATTGGATCTGTCATACGCTGCATTCAGACAGCTGGCAGATAACCTGCAAAGACCGGTGCTCATACCAGTGACTATGACTATGCCGATCCCTGATGCCTCACCTGCGGTACTGTACCAGCACCTACGAACCGGAAAGGGATTTCTTCTGGAATCAATGGAAGGAGTTCCCCGCAGGGCCGTGAGATCGATAATCGGAACAGAGATACATGACCTCTTCCTTCTGGATGGAAAAGACGGAAGATCAGATCCCATCAAAAATATCCGCAAGTTCATGGACGGGTATAAACTTTCAGGGAAGGCACCGGCAGGATTTACCGGTGGCCTTGTCGGGTACTGTTCATACGACATGGTCTCTGATCTGAATGAAGGGTACCTGGATGCCGGAAGAGAGGAGAACTGCCCGGTTGGAAAATTCATGCTTGCAAGATCAGGAGTCGTTCTTGATCACCAGAGAAATGTCTGCATGGTATTCGCAACACAGCAGGTTAATCCCGGGGATGATCTCTCACAGATATATACTGAGGCAGTTAAGCAGATTGCCACTCTCACAGATAAGATTCAGGGGATCACCAAAGAGCAGATTTCAAATCGTGAATCCCAGGCACCAGTCAGAGATATTCCGATCACCTCCCCAATGGAGAAGGAAGAGTTTGAGTCAGCAGTCAGGAAGACGCTTGAACATATCCGGGCTGGAGACATATTCCAGGCTGTAGTATCAAGAAGGTTCCTGACACCCTTTACAGGAGATCCATTCAGAATCTACGAAGAAGTACGCCAGCTCAACCCATCACCCTACCTATATTTTCTTGAGTTCGGGGATGAGACGGTCATCGGATCAAGCCCCGAGATGCTGGTAAAGGCAGATGGTGAGGATATTTTTACTGTGCCGATTGCCGGGACCCGGCCACGAGGAAAGGATCCTGCAGAAGATGCCCGACTTGCAGAAGAGATGCTTGCAGATGAGAAGGAGAAGGCTGAACATCTGATGCTGGTAGACCTTGCCAGAAACGACATCGGGAAAGTTGCAGCCTTTGGATCTGTCAGGGTCAGCTCATTCATGGAGGTTGAAAAATTCTCACATGTCCAGCACCTGACCTCACAGGTGACCGGAAGACTGGCGATTGGATCAGACAGGTTTGACGCTCTCGGCTCCTGTTTCCCTGCCGGAACTGTATCTGGTGCACCAAAACTGCGGGCCATGCAGATCATTGCCGGACTTGAGCCCCATCCCCGGGGACTGTATGCAGGTGCAGTAGGATACATCGGTTTTGATGACCGGCTCGAGTTTGCAATCGCTATACGGACAACCGTTGTAAAAGACGGAGTCGCAAGTTTCCAGACAGGGGCAGGAATCGTTGCAGATTCAGATCCTACCCGTGAATATGAAGAGACAAAGCAGAAGGCAGGAGCCATGCTTGCAGCACTCTCACGGGCGGGTGCTATGCCAGGAGCACAGAAGCAGAAGACAGCCGGAGGCCTGGCATGAATGTTACAATCGTGGACTGTTTTGACAGCTTCACATACAACCTTCATCAGCTTGTGGGAACACTCGGGGCTGACCCGGTAGCAATCACCTGCGATCAGGATATCAGCTTGATAGAGAAGACAAATCCCGACAGGATCATCCTCTCACCGGGACCTGGAACCCCTGAAGAGTCAGGAGTATGCAGTCAGGTAATTGAGCATTATGCAGGCATTGTTCCGATTCTGGGTGTATGCCTCGGACACCAGACGATCATCCATACGTACGGAGGAGAGATCGTAAGACTCTCTGAGCCCGTTCACGGGAAGACATGCAGGATCACACACACCGGGACCGGACTCTTTCAGGGAATATCACAGGCATTCACTGCAACCAGGTATCACTCCCTGACTGCTGACCGGTCAAGCCTTCCAAAAGAGTTCAGAATCACTGCAACTTCAGAAGGTGACAACTGCATCATGGCGGTCTCTCACGAGCAACTACCGCTTCACGGCGTTCAATTCCACCCCGAGAGCGTCATGACCCCGGCAGGACGCCAGATCATGGAGAATTTCCTGAAGACAGGAGGAATCTGATGATTCACCAGGCAATTGAACGGGTAATAGCACGGGAGAACCTTCTTCCAGAAGAGGCAACCGCTGTGATGAATCAGATCGCAACAGGCAACGCAACCGGGGCACAGATCGGATCATTTCTTACAGCACTCAGAATGAAAGGAGTTACTGCAGGAGAGATTGCCTCATTTGCAAAGGTGATGCAGAACTGTGCC
>QKDV01000063.1 GCA_003251955.1 Methanospirillum hungatei | reverse complement strand
TGCAGCCAGCATTCATGCCGAGTGTATGAAGCTCCGTCATGCTGTAGGGCTTGCTGAATCTCAGGGATGTCTGGTTCTCAAGGGATATCTGCAGAAACTTTCAGCAGAAGGGAAAACAGCCGGTGGATCGAAGGCGAGCAAACGAATTGGTGAAGACCCACGGTTTGTTGATCTTTTGACCCTGGCCGAAGGATGGCAGGAAGAATGCCATCCAAAACTCCTGACACTCCCGTCTCTAGTTGAGCAGATACTCGATGAGCAACCTGAAAGCAGGGTGATAGTCTTTGCAACATACCGCGACACGGTCAGGATGATCGTGGACATGCTTGCCGCCCGTGGGATTGCGGCAGAGAGATTCGTGGGTCAGGCAACCAAAGACAGCGAAAAGGGTCTTTCTCAGAAGAAACAGATTGCAGTTCTTAAACGGTTCAGGGAGGGTGAGTTCAGGGTTCTTGTGGCAACATCTGTTGGTGAAGAAGGTCTTGACATACCTTCCACTGATGTTGTCATTTTTTACGAGCCGGTTCCATCTGAAATCAGGAGTATCCAGCGGAAGGGAAGGACCGGACGGCACGGTACCGGAAGGATCATAGTGATGGTCACCAGGGGTACGAGCGATGAGATCTCCAGGTTCACTTCTGTTCGGAAAGAGAGGGCCATGGCAAAGCAGATGTCTGGTCTTGGGAAAAGGAAGAAGACTGAGTTTCAGTCTGCACTCACTATCAGCCCTGAAGAGTCTGCAAGAAACCGGGCAGAGCAGGATGAACATTTTGGTCCTGAAATAATCGTTGATGATCGGGAACTCGTCTCAAAAGTTACCGAACATCTCTCAGCAGCTGATGCAAGGATCAGTATTGAACGCCTTGTAGTGGGTGACTACCGCATAGGTGAACGAATACTAATCGAACGAAAAACGGCCCGGGATTTTGTAGATACACTTATTGAACGTGATCTTCTCGGTCAGATCAGGCAGATGTCTGCGAACTGTACAAAGCCAGTACTGATCATTGAAGGTGACAATCTCTACACCCAGCGTGACATTCACCCAAATGCCATACGGGGTGCACTGGCAGCTATCGGGATTAACTATGGAGTGACCATTTTCACCACAGCAGATCCCCAGGAAACTGCAGAACTGATGCTGGTTCTCGCGCGCAGGGAATCAGAGGAGGGAACTGCCGAACGCGGTTCTCCCTTGAAACATACATATCAAAGTAACAATGAGGCGCAGGAGGCGATCATTGCAGCATTTCCTGATATCGGGCTTAAGCATGCTAGAGCCCTGCTTTCCGGGTTTGGATCGGTTCAGGGAGTTTTGCAGGCCGATCGTGATGCACTTCTACAGGTTCCCGGAATTGGTGTCAAAAAAGCAGAGCGGATTTATGAGTTATCCCGGTTATCATATCCCTGATTTATCAGCGCATATGATTCTGCGACCTCTTTGAGTGCATGGGTAAGTTTTGTAAGTCTACGGGAATCCTGTTCCTCCTCAATCCTGGTGAGCAAAGCCCTGATGGTTTGATCAAACTGCACATCTAGGTTTATTGCAGGCTTGCTTTCGTATTTTCCAGAGTCTTCTAATCTGGATTTAGACTCTTTTTTACCTGATGCCTGATTATTTCCCTTTTTACTATTGTTCTCTAGTTCTGTCTCCCTGCATACAACACAAAACGTTTCACCTTTGTATTCAAAGAGCGGAGAGCCACAATTCTGGCATGTTTTTGCGAGCATCTTTCCACCTTTGAGGAGATACTCTGCCATGATCTCATCTGGCTTTCTCATATGTTCACTATAGTTTTATGTGGGTCCGTAAGTAATAATAAGAGAAGCTCTCTCACGGGTGATAGCATGCCAAGTCCGGAACAGACCATAGATTATTGTATACAGATGCTTTCCGCCATAATTGATGACGGAACGATCCCGCGCAATATCAGGCGGGTCGCTGACGAGACGCGTACCCTTTTACAAAATAAAGATAAACAGGTTGGCCTGAAGGCAGCCGAAGCGATATCAAAGATCGATGAGATCAGCAATGATTCCAATATGCCGATGCACGCAAGAACCCGTGTATGGGAACTGGTCTCTAACCTTGAGACTGTCCCTCTTGATTAATCGATACGCTTGTGGCTTTCTGTCTTCTGAATAGTCAGTATCTTTAAAACATGCATGCCGGAAATCCGGTATTGCTCTTTTATTTCTGGTTCTGTATTTATTCTCCCATTACCGTGATCACGACGGTACGATCGCTCCTGCCTCTGGTGTCCAATTCGAGCAGCACGATCTGCTGCCAGGTCCCAAGAATAAGTGATCCTTTCATAACCGGCACCGTCAATGATGGCCCTACGAGTGCTGCCTTAACATGTGATCTTCCATTTCCATCCCCCCATTTTGCATCATGATCATATGCAACACCTGTTGGGGCAAGTATAGAGAGGGCCCGGTTCAGATCTTTCAGAACGCCAGGTTCGTACTCAATGGTGGTAAGTGCAGCCGTCGATCCTGTGACAAATAGGGAACATATTCCTTTCTGTACTCCTGATTCTGTGACAACTTCGCTGACCCTTTCTGTGAGATCTAGGATATCTCCTTCTGCTTTGGTTATGATGGCGAGTGTCTTTTGAAGCATACCGGATCTCTGGTTTTACAGGAAAAAAGATGAGTGGATACTTTACCGGATCTGGTGGTTTCTGAAATAATGCTGGGATCAGTTCAGTTTCTTGATCACTTTGTTTGCGATCTTTAATGCGCAGTAATCCCCACACATTGTGCAGGCTTCTCTGTCAGCAGGCATCCTCTCAGATCTGATCTTTCTTGCCCTTTCCTGATTGATTGCAAGGTTATACTGTGCATCCCAGTCAAGGTCGCGTCGGGCATGCCCCATGGCAAGGTCCTGATCGCGTTTCTTCAGTTTGATCATATCACCGACATGGGCTGCAATTCTGCTGCTCATAACACCCTCGTATACATCCTCAACGTTCGGAAGGGCGAGATGCTCTGCAGGAGTGACATAGCAGATGAAGTCTGCACCATATGAGGATGACATGGCAGCACCGATGGCTGCGACCCGGTCATCATATCCGGGTGCAATATCAGTCACGATCGGGCCGAGCATATAGAATGGTTTGTTCCCTGACATCCTCTTCATCAGTTTCACATTCGTCTCGATCTCGTCGGCAGGTACATGCCCTGGACCTTCCACGATAACCTGGATCCCCTGCTCATGTGCCTTGTCACCAAGTTCGGCGTTGATGATCAGTTCCTGGATCTGTGCACGGTCAGTTGCATCATGGATAGCTCCTGCACGCATTCCATTACCTGT
>QKDV01000153.1 GCA_003251955.1 Methanospirillum hungatei | reverse complement strand
TGCAGGAACTGTGGGAAGTGTGTCTCTCTTTGTCCCCAGCATATTCCCATACCTGATGAATTAAAAACGGTTTCAAAAACACTCAGCGGCCTGAGAACCAGAATGCTGTTACCTCTTATCAAAATAATGCTCGGGCGTAAAAAAATTGATGATTCTTCATAACACTGATCAGTATCCAAAGAACTATCTCCAGCATTTAAAAGAAAGAAGGAAGAGAAGATGAGTCCTCCCAGAGCAGAAAGGCGTTCATATATAGCCGAATCACAACCTGGAAAACGTGATATTATACTGAATGTAGCTCTTCGTCTCTTCACCAGCCAGGGATTTCATGCTACTCCGACGTCACAGATAAGCAAAGAAGCAGGAATCTCAACAGGGACACTGTTTCATTATTTCCCTGATAAAAATACCCTCTTTGATCACCTGTACCTGGCAATAAAAAAGGATATGGCCGAAGCAATCCGAGGTAAGGATGATCCGGATCTGGATCCAAAAATAAGACTGGAGCGGTGCTTCCATGGCTTTGTCACCTGGGGAATATCTAATCCAGAAAAATTTCTCTTTATTGAGCAGTTTTACCATTCTCCTAGTATTTCTGAAGATGTGAAACGCGAAGCCCATGCAGAATTTTCATGGATGAATGATATTGCTGAGGAGGCGGTTAAGAAAGGGTTGATCCGGGATATCTCCCCCGAATTCTATTTTGTTATGGTCTCCCAGATATTGTTTGGCGCTATTAAACTGATCAGTTCAGGGAATACCGGTCTGTCGTCAGACGAGATAATCAGGTTCGGGCTTGACATGATCTGGACTGATCACTCCTCTGATAACATGTCATAGATCCGTTCTTCTAATCTTCTCTTTATTTTGAGTATTATTTGTGTGATTACTTGAAAACTAACCAGATTAATGCAGAGTCCATAACAAGTCAAGGGTTTATTATCTGACTTCCTCCTCGTAATCGAAGAGGTCGGTCGAGAGGTACCTCTCACCTGTATCCGGGAGAATGGCTACAATCATCTTGCCGGCATTCTCCGGTAATGCACCAATCTTCAAAGCAGCCGCAGTTGCTGCTCCTGATGATATCCCTGCAAGAATCCCTTCTTCTGAGGCCAGACGTCGTGCATACTCGTATGCCTCTTCATCTGTGATCTGAATAACCTGATCCAGAAGATTCACTTCAAGATTATCCGGGATAAAACCAGGGCTGATTCCCTGTATCTTATGCTTTCCAGGTTTACCCCCTGAAATGACCGGTGAGGATGCAGCTTCTACTGCGATTGCCTTGAAAGAGGCTTTCCTTTGCTTCAAAACCGAGGCAATACCAGTAATTGTTCCTCCAGTGCCGGTTCCTGCAACCACGATATCAACCTGCCCGTCAGTATCGTTCCAGATCTCCTCTGCTGTTGTTCTCCGGTGGATTTCAGGATTTGCCGGATTCTTAAACTGCTGGGGAACAAGATAGGAATCAGGGTGTTCCCGGTGGATCTGCTCGGCCATGTTGACTGCTCCCGGTATTCCTTCTGCTGCTGAGGAGAGGATCAACTCTGCTCCTAGGGCCTTGAAGATCTTTCTTCTCTCGATACTAAACGACTCTGGCATCACTAAAACCAGTCGGTATCCTTTCGCAGCGGCAGCGAATGCAAGACCAATTCCTGTATTTCCGCTTGTGGGCTCAATGATAATAGTACCTGGTTTGATGAGTCCGTCCCGCTCCGCTGCCTCTATCAGGGCAACCCCGATTCTGTCCTTCACACTTCCAAGAGGATTTCGTGACTCCTGTTTTACCAGAATTGTCGGAGGAAATGTCTGTGTGCTCAAATCCCTGGTTATGCGATTAAGGCGGATGAGTGGTGTATTTCCTATTGTTTTGGTTATATCATTGTAAATTCGTCCCATAATGCCCTCTCTGAATTATGCTGTCCAGTCAGTTACTTCTCGTCTGTTTTTACCTTGTAATGGATCAACGGGTTAAGACAGGTTTCTGCCTCCCATGGATCATGAATAACCTCAACCTTCACACCGGTTATCCACCTGATGAGTTTGAGCCTGGTCTCAACCTGGTTAACCAGGTATTCAAGCAGAGGACATGACTCGGTATTAAGTGCCATTTCCACATCCACTTGTTCACCGGTGATCTTTACTGATTTGATCAGACCGATATCAACAACATTATGTCCTATCTCTGGATCAATGATCTGCCTGAGAGCTGTCCATACCTCTTCTTCCCTGTCCGATACCGGCGTTGTAGGTGCATGCTGCCTGATACATACCAGCTCTTTTTCAAGATTGATGATCTTCTCCTCAAGTAAACTCTGACGTTCAAGCATCCGGCTTATCACCCGCAGTGTCGGATCAGGCATTGCGTTATCCCTGATATCATCCTGGGTGTTCCTCCGTTCGAGACCGGCAATTCTTCCTGGGACTCCGACTACTGTTGCACCCGGAGGAACATCCCTGACAACAACGGCCCCGGCCCCGACTTTTGCATAATCTCCAAGATTAATCGGGCCAAGAACTGCAGCACCTGATCCGACAACAACTCCGTTTCCTAGAGTTGGATGACGCTTTCCTTTTGTCAGGGTTGTTCCACCAAGGACGACACCCATGTAGAGCAGGACCTCATCACCCACTTCGGCTGTCTCCCCAATAACGACCCCCATTCCATGGTCTATGACCACCCGTCTCCCGATCTTTGCACCCGGATGGATCTCAATACCTGTTAAAAGTCTTGAGATGTGAGAGAGAAACCGTGCTGTGAGCCTGTAATTTCTGAGCCATAACTGGTGGGAAATCCTGTGCATTGTTAGAGCATGCAGGCCCGGATAGCAGAATAGAATCTCAATTTTACTACGTGCTGCAGGATCTTTCTGCAGGATAATCTCGATATCTTCCCTGATACGTGCTCCAATCATGTCAGATCCCTAAACCTATGAAGAGATTGCAGTCCTCAATCCGAGTCACAATTGTGACTATTGGGGTACTAATTATTCTGATATGTGAATAATGATTCGCATTGGGGATAGAATTACCGCACAGATGTGCAGGTCTTATGGCACGGATGCAATTAGCTAAGTATCAAAAAAAGAAGCTGAATTAGATCAGCTTGTTGATTGGGTGGTTTGGTTCTTTGATATCGCCACCGAGCTCACGGAGAGTCTCGGCAGCTTCACAGTTCTCGATTGGACCGAACATGAGCAGATCTGCACCAAGGGTGGCTGCCATGATGTTACATCCAATATCTGGTGCAGACCATGCTGCCTGACGGATACCCTCTACACCGCCGAAGTGGTGGTGTCCCATCTGCTCGAGCAGTGCGCCTGCATCTTTGTACCGGTCGAGGATACCGTTCTTTCTCCAGCGCTTGAGCCAGGTCCAGGAAACGGTCATGTTGTGGTATGCACCACCGGTTGGCAGACCGTGGATTGCCTTGCATGCAAGGATTTCACGGAATGAGCCACCAGAACCGAGACCGAGTGGGGTTGCTGCAGTGTCGAGGATTGGGCGTTTGATACCTGCTTCCTCGGCGATTGCTATCATGGATTTCTCCTGACCTGCAACTCCTCCATCAGTCAGCACCTTCTCACGACCACGGACACTTGCGTCTCCGGGGTTGAATGCGAGAACGATAGCTGCATCGACATCGGACTTCTTGATAGCCTCGATGTTCTCTGGTCCGATTGAACCGTTGATTGAGTTGTACACTGCACGGTCAGCGATACCTACTTCGGTAACGTACTGGCAGGCGTGTGCGAGTGCTGCTGGTGCAGAAGAGTCCATCAGGAATGGGAACTCGTCATCGATCTCTGTGAACCAGCTGAAGTAACTCTCAAAGGCCTCACCGAACTCTGCGATGATCTGACAGAAGTACCAGTTGCCAGTTGCATCGTAAAGCTCAAGACACCTGTTCCAGAGTGCCTCTGCCTTAGCCTTGTCGATCTTTCCAGTGTGCTCATCGAGCACGGTCTCGTGTTTGTTATAGAATATGGATGCACCAAGCACCCGTGGATATTCTCCAGGCTGTCCTCCGATCTTGTGACCGTTGAAGTCAAGGACCGTCTGTTCCTTCTCAAACATGAACATCTAACATCACCTCTTATTTTGCGAGTATTTCAAGCAATTTTGGCAGTAATTCGGTAACTATTACGTAGGTCATCAGACCTGCAACGATACCGTACAGAATACCGATATCACGTCCGACCTTACGGCCGACACGCTGGGTCATTTCACCGTTAACGAACTCAAGTTTCGTCTCGATTGCATCGAGTTTGGCCTCGATCTCAAGGAACTGTGGGTTTGCAGTGGCTGCTACAGCACTACCTCCATCGCCCTCTTCCTTGATCTCGACTACCATCGGTCCGCCTGGGAAGACCCCCGGGTCACGTGCTTTGAGCTCGTTGATCTTTGCGGAGATAGCACCGATATCCTCGGCCTCCATTATATCAACGATCTCTACCTGCTCCTGGAACCGCTTGATATTGTCTGCAGTGAGGTTCTCGATGAACGGAATTGCACCCTTGGAGCCGACGATCTTACCGCCGTCAACACCACTCTGGTGCAGAGCAATCAGGCTCTGACCGGAAAGGTGACCCTTAACTTCAGTACCACAGGTCAGCACAAACCTGATGTTCGGGTTTGAGATGATATTTGCAAGAATCTTCTCAAGTCCGAGGTTCTCGGTCTTACAGGATCCGGCGATTGCCGCCCCTGCATTACAGATTGCCTGCTCGTCCAGGTGTGAACCCATGGTAACGACACCGACTGGGCTTTTTGGATCCCCAGTGTGGAAATCACCCTGGATAATTGGCCAGCCTGCTGCCGGCTCACCCTTGTCTGCCATTACAGTACCCCCAGAAGAACCGGAACTACCATCAGGAGTGCTACGGCAAGACCGATGGTGAACCCGATAAGTCCTCCACCCATAATACCGGACTCAAGTTTGTTTGTCCGTGCAAGGATCTGTCCCTTGTATTTGATATCTGAAACCATGGCCTCGATTGCTGCAATCCTGACCGGGCCTGCTTTCTTCTCGTCGTCTGCCATTATGCCACCCCGTGTCCCATAAGAAGGAGTCCGATGATTACAAACGACACAACGAGTCCAATCATGAGACCCTCGACTTTACCACCATAGACACCAGCTGCGAAGCGATCCTGGTATCCGATGTCTGTTACGAGCATCTGGATGGTCTTCATCCGGGCATGGATAAGTGCAACCTCAGCTGACATCGGACGGACTTCTGCCCCTTCCGCGTCGCTGCTTGCGGCGCCTTCTTCCTTGATCTCGACGATCATTGCTTCAGCGTCGAATGCGCCTGGCTCCTTTGCCTTACGTTCATTGATTTTTGCTGAAATGGCACCGATATCTTCTGATTCCATGATATCGAC
>QKDV01000106.1 GCA_003251955.1 Methanospirillum hungatei | reverse complement strand
TGGAAGAGATTCAGTAGGTAGACCGGGCATTTATCGGCTTCCCCACCAAGTTCTTTCTGCTCCTGCAGGGTCATTCGCCCACCTGTAAGGGCAGACATTATCTTCTTGCTGACAACCTTGTCATCTTCAAAGAACCCGATGATGCTCTCTGGGACACTTGATGACATTTTTCCACCAGTCAGACCTGGCATGAACCGGTGATATGTTGCAGACGGGGTCACAAAGCCATACCCGCCGTTGGCCTGCTCAATTGCTCTGACCGTTTTTGATACGATCTCATGGGGGACACCGGTGACATCGATGTGTCCTTCATACCTCTTCGAGCCTTTGAATGCCTTATGCACGGCATCCATGGCTTCCGTCGGGGCTTCCTTGGATCTGATGCTGATATGAGTATCCCGGTCCTCAACCGTGAACATCCTGAGTTTGTGTGCAACACCCCTCGTAAGCCTGACATGAGGATCCTGGTCGAGTCCCGCTGGAACAACCGTCGGGGCGGGTTCGTCATCAACCTGTGGATACAGGATGTCTGATACTTGAGTGAGCACACTCATGGCATGACCAATATCTGTCTCTGGCGTAAACCCGTAGATGGCACTCATCTCAGAGAAGTTTACCTTGGTAGATGCCTCAAAGGCAAGATCCTGCACTACCCGGTTCTCACTTTGCAGGTATGTCTCACCTTCGTACCCGAGGGCAAACAGGCAGGAGAGGTATTCATCCCCATATTTTTTGCACTGTTCCCAGGTGAGATTCCTGACCGCATGGGCCTCGCGGTCTGCAACACAAATATATCCATTTCCACCCTGCTGCACATGCCAGACTACCTCTTTCATCACCATCAGATGGCCAAGGTGAGGATGACCAGATGGCATGAAGCCTGTCAGGACATGAAACGGATCATGATTTGCTATAGCCTTTGTAATCCGGCCGTAATCCCGGTGACCGAAGACGATCCCCCTCTTCATGAAGTATGGTAATTCGGGGAGATCGTTGACGACAGCATCCATCCGCTCGATGCCAAACTCGGTATAAAGTCGTTCAATATCGACAGATTGATCTGAAGAAGCCCATGGATTTATGCTCGATTCCATTGTATCAAAATTTTAGAGTTGATGAATTCTGGTATCAGATATTAATCAGAGTTTGATTCGTGCAAACTCGACGTACGCAATGCCTTCAGCGTGTATACACCCGAACAGCATCTTCTTTTTCACACTGTGAGCCATCCTGACAGATCTAGAGATGATGTTCATTGGGAGTGTGGTATCAGGCTCAATGGCCTGAACCAGCATCTCGGAGTGTACCTTTCTCCCAAGGTACACCCTGAAATGATGACCAAATTTGTACCCGGTCTTGGGTATGTAGTTCAGGGATCGCAGATGCTGATACACAGTCAGTTTTGGTTCCATCTCGGTATCGAACTCGCTGATCATCTCGCGATACTCTTTTGCAGTTATATCATGGCCTTCATGCTTCACAATAACAAGCCCCTGTTCCATCAGGGATACCGATTCGATGGTTGAGAGAACAATCCGTTCGTCATCAAAGCGCTTGCCATAAAATGCCTGATCATATGCTGATTCAGGTGCTGCCGGGATTATTACCGATCTGCTGGAGAGAAGGCCGCTGACAGGTTCAGGTCTCTCTGTCTCTTCAATGGGAGCAGGTTTCTGAATCTTGACCTCGTAGTAGGTGAGCTCAAATTCGTCATCCACCACTGCAAGGACATGACGCTTTCGCATGTTCACAGTCGCCTGGACTTCTTTCCTGACAACGGCAAAGTCGATGAGGTCACGCTCCGAAAGAACCCGGAGCATATACAAAGACTCCCCTTTCCCGGGCTTTTCCCCACGCTTGAATATTCTAAAATCCTGTGGCCCTGTCTGGACAACATACCCACGTTCTCTAATATCCCGGTATACCAGGAAGGACCTAAGAACATGGATATCACCGGAGAAATGGACAAGGAGCGAGTCAAAGTCGAACCCGGGTACTTCGATCCGGCCACGGTACACAAGGTACAATGCCTCGACCGGAGAGAGACGGACTCCCTCTTTCAGCGGCCTTCCAAAGCCGCTCTGCTCATACAGGGTTAATCCGTCCTGCCCAAGCATGACGTGCCCGCTTTCTAACCTTGCCTTCACGGCTTAGTTTTTTGGCGTTCCAGCGGCATAAAACCGCCCTATAAATCATAGATTATCAACCAGATTTTGTTCTCATCCCATAAAATAAACTGCATGATGGTTTATGTTAAAGTTAGAAAAAGAACCAGCAACAAACGAAGGAAGATGGATGAAATCCGTGACATCGTAAAAAACCGGACATTCGTAAAATGATAGAGAATGGATTGATAGACAATCGATGAGACATTATCCGAATTCACGGAATGTTAGAATCAATCCCAGAACCAGCGACAAGACCATAATAAACGTGTGAGTTTGATGTATCAAACGACAATGGTGTAATTATTACAAAAATATTAGGAAAAGAGTAAGAGGGAATTTACGGTTGATCTATTGGTTATTCGATTCTGTAAGATAATCAGGATGTATCTTCTCCCGGACGAAGAAGATCAGGATGAGAACTATAATACCAATAATAAAAGTGACACAGAAAGTCAGATCAAAGCCCGCAGTCAGGACTTTTTGTTGGATATTAATCGGAGCACTCGTAGTAACACCGTGCCCTGTGGCAATAAGAATCATTCCTTTGATAAATATTGCATTAAAGACCGCAATTCCTATTGTAAGTGGGCCAAACCTCTCAAGGCTGGTTAGTGATGAAGCCATGCCCTGATATTTTTTAGAGACCGAATTCATGATCATGCTTGAAATTGGGGTGATCATTAACCCGAGACCGAACCCGATCATAGCAAGAGAGAGAACAATATACGAAAGAGTTGTATCCACTTTGAGCTGGAGCATAAGGAAATACCCAATAAGCAGAAGAAACGCTCCCACATTGGCAATAATTCTCCCTCCCACCTTAGTGTAGAGTGAACCTGCAATCAAACCGGTAACCATCATCGCAAACGAGAGTGACGTAAGTATCAGGCCTGATGTTGAGGTGCTGTATTCTCCTACATACTTCAGGTAAAACGGAAGAAGATAGTTAATTCCCGAAAAACTGAAAAAAACAAGCATCATAGTGAGATTCAAAAAGAAGAAATTCCGGTCCTTAAAAAGTTGGAGCTCAAGGAGTGGA
Organism: Methanospirillum hungatei; assembly: GCA_003251955.1. Lineage (GTDB taxonomy): Archaea > Halobacteriota > Methanomicrobia > Methanomicrobiales > Methanospirillaceae > Methanospirillum > Methanospirillum hungatei_A. The sequence goes on along the minus strand of QKDV01000106.1, from coordinate 144 downwards.
GACGATACCTGAAGTTCGGTCCGGACAAACAAAAAAAGGAGAACTATGGCGAGTGCTAGGGATCCTATGATTCCCGGAGAAGTCCATCCCAGGGTATCTCCTTCAGACATACCAAAGAGGAGAAGAGCAAGACCTGAAAAGATC
>QKDV01000026.1 GCA_003251955.1 Methanospirillum hungatei | reverse complement strand
CCCTGATGGAATAGAATACCATAGGAAAATGTGATCCATCCCGTCGTGTTGCCATATACTCCTGACCTGATATCATCTCACCAACTGAAATCCGCTTCATATTGTCAATCAGCCGGTCGTGATCCTCAGATGCAACCAGATTTACAGCATACAACCCTTTCTCCAGGTCTTCAGGTCCATACCCGGAAACCCTGAATCCGAGCCGGTTCAGAAATGTCAGGCGGCCGGTGAGGTCAACCTCGAAGACGAACTCAGGCAGGGAGTCAGCCAGTTCACGGTACTTCTGCTCACTCTCTTCAGTTTTTCGTAATGCTTCCAGGAGTTCAGCTTCCGAGCGGGTTACCTTGTCGAAGACCGGGGTTAGAGCATGAGCAAGCTCAGATAATTCATCTCCACTTGAAAACATGGAGTCAGATAACCCCGTCGTGGATGCATTCTTCGTACGGGCTCTTGCAATGAGAATTCCAAGACGTCTGAGAACAAGGCGATCCATGAAAACCAGAGTGATGAGAATGAAAGCCAGAGCAACCACTACAAGCAGGGCTATAAAACTCCCGATCGTGGTAAGACCCTGATTATATATACTTCGATCAGACGAAACCTGAAGTTTGAACTCCTTTGTTCCGGCAATATCCAAAACAGGGATAGACCCTGTCACACTATCAGCATTAGATATGTTGAACGTAATCAAGGGACTTGTCGCGGTTATGCTGCTGACTTCTGCCCAGTCAAGAGCCGCTATTTCAGGTATTAATACAGGAAGTACTGAAAGATTAAGGGATGTTACGTCGGAAAGTTTGTGTATCTCATCAGGATCCAGATACCTGCCAAAGATAAGATACCCCGCAGATGGTCCTTCGTACATACTTGTGAGGATCGGCTGGGAAACAACGAGTAACGGATCTGATTCAGGAATGAGAAATCCGGATCTACTACTAATTAGAGAATCATGAGAGAAGAGATATGACGTGGAGAGAACAGATGTGAGCTCAGTGCCTGCGATATCCTCTATCTGATGAGACGAAAGATTATACTTGGTTGCATACACGACACCATGGCTCTTATTCAAGAATATGAGCAGATCAACGCCCAGGTTCTCAAATGATTCACGATTGAGATTCTGCTCAACATAATCAGGATTCTCACCCTTGACAAATTGGTAAGTCTCAGTCCATCTCGACCACTCACCGCATTTCGATTCAATAAGGTTCTGATCATATTCTATCGCCTTAAGTCCCTGGACTACAGAACTTAAGGTGCTCTTCTCTTCAAAACCTGCATAACTTCCCATCAACACTGTATATGAAAGGCCGAGAATCAGCGCAATCGCTCCAAGGAGCGTGAACCCAAGAATCATCAGGGTCTTACTTCGCAGATTCATTGAAACGGGAATTTTATTTAGGGATCAGGTCTGGACCAGTTTATTCGTCTGCAGGGTTGAGTTCAAGGAAGTAACCGCTTATATCACCAAATGAATCGTTGATCATAAATATCCGGGGTATTACCTGCTTAACATGCTGAAGATCCTTTAGTTTGAGCGGACGTTCGTATGCAGGATCAAGCGAGAAGATATCAACTGATTCGCCTGATGTCGGATCCTCCATCATAATTGAGGCTGGAGCATCAGATAACAGAAGATCAGAGGCTGATTTCTCAAGCAGGTACTCGGCAGCATCATTCAACCAGATAATCCGGTTGCGATCATCAAGTAGAAGAACTGGTTTTAGTGATCCCGTAAGTTCATCACATTGATATTGTGTCAATCCTCCAGTCTTCCCTTCGGTTGTTCCTGCTATCTTCTCATGGAGGTTGAGACTCACTTGTATTGTTGTATTAAGAATATTCTGATTGATGGGTTTGACCAGGAATCCAAAGGGATCAGCTTCCTTTGCATGACTGAGTACATCCTCTTCGTCATGCCCGGTAACAAAGATCACCGGTACATTGAAGATGTGAAAAAGAATCCGGGCTGTTTCAATTCCGGAGAGGTGACCAAGCAGATCGATATCCATTAGTACGATACCAGGCTTTCTGGCCGCAACCCGGGAAATTGCTTTTTCACCTGAGTTCACAGGTTCATCGACGAAAAAGCCACTGTCTTTGAGGATGGTCTCAAGAACACGGGCAATTATCGGATCATCCTCAACGATAAGGACCGGGTAATCCTTCTTATACTCATTCATCGGTTATTTCTCCTGCACTCATAGAAATCACGGGGGGTTTTAGGATACTATTGTAATGTGTAATACAGAGATATAGGGGTTATGACTATCAATTCACGTTTAAATAATCATAGAGGTTTAGAGAATAATAACCATGAAACCCAGATAAAAGACTATGAGCCCGAACTCAATAAATCCGGGCAGAGGGAGTGGTGTATAGTTTGATAGATCAAAGACGCTTTGGAGCAGGATGTCTGATAAACCAGCCTGAAGTTTTTCCTTCAAGGGCGGAAATGCTTGATAATGGATCTATCGGACATGTGCAGTTGATGGTGATTCCCCAATCCGATCAGGACTTTCATAAAAACATCGAACCATTCGAGACGCACAAAGGCAAAATACGCATCCATGCACCGCACCATTTTCAACAGGTGAACCCATGCGATCCTGATCTCTTCTCATCAGGAATTGAGGATATTAATCGCCACATCGAAACCGCAATGTACCAGACATTTGAAGCAGCAGACCGTACAGGTTCAGAGACCATTGTAATTCATGCAGGCAGGTACAGACATGGTGACAAGGAAGAGGCCATTGCCAGGTTCCATACCTTCCTTGACCAGTATCCTGATCCACGGTATGTTCTTGAAAGTCTTCCAGATCTTCAGCGTGGACCGGTATATTTGGGTACTACTCCGGACGAGTTGAAGATTCTCGGAGCAGGTACTATTAAGGGGTATTGTCCTGACTTTCCCCACCTCTGGTGTACAGCAAGCGTCAGAGGGATACCATATCAGGATCTTCTCAAAGGGATGGCTGCACTGGGTATGAAGTTCAGCCACCTTTCAGGTAGTCCCGGACCTGACTCAGACAGACAACATCTTCTCTTTGATGATCCAAACAACAAATTTAGCCTGGGACTGATCAGATCATTCCTGACAGAACATAATAATCTTGAACTCAGCCTAGAGTTTGCAGTTGATGATCCTGCCGTGATCTTGCGACAGGTATCTATCGGATCAGAATGCTGATCCACCCCTCTTCTGATCTAATTTGGTAACGACCCGGTGATGTGAGGTATCAGAGTTCGATCATGTTTTAACGATCATAGATTGCGCAGAATAGGTATTCTGCGTAAAACTTATTAAAATAGAAATTACACCTATAATTAAGTGAATTCAGGATATTTTTCAGAAT
>QKDV01000225.1 GCA_003251955.1 Methanospirillum hungatei | reverse complement strand
TCCACTGTGCAGGTAAGGACTTTATCGTTCGGATCCGGATTCATACTTGTTCCCGTTGACAGGTGGATGATGAGCCCGATATCACGACCATGGCGACGGTGTCCTGCCTTGACCAGGCCTTTATGCAGAATAATGGCATTTGCTCCACCATCAGATACAGCTGCTATCGTCTCACTCATCCGCAAAAGACCATCGATCTGGCCAAGCGTCATCCCGTGGTCCATCGGAATGATAACAGATTTACCCGTATTCCTGTCCATGATCCGTTCCATCCGGATCTGCTTGCCGATCATTATTAAACACCCTTCAGGATCTCGAGTGCTTCCTGTGCACTCTTTCCTTCATGCACAATCAGTGCACAGGCTCGAACGAACTGGGCGGGATCAGCATGCTGGAAAGCATTTCTGCCGATTGATATCCCTGCAGCTCCCCCTTCCATGGCACCTTCAATGAGTTCCAGAGTGATGATATCGTCGGTTTTTGATCCTCCGGCAACTACCACAGGAACCGGACACCCACGGGTAACCTCGCGGAATGTATCAGGATCACCGGTATAGTTTGTTTTAACGATATCAGCCCCTAGTTCTGCTGCAACCCTGGCAGCCAGTCTGACATGCTCGACGGCATGTTCATCCTTGATATTTTTGCCTCTTGGGTACATCATTGCAAGGAGTGGCATTCCCCATTCCATGCATTCGATCGAGACACGTCCAAGGTCAGCAAGCATCTGAGATTCAGAGTCTGCCCCGATATTCACATGAATGGAGACTGCATCGGCTCCCATCTTGATCGCATTGGTAACTGAGTTGACAAGGACTTTCTCATTCGGGTCCGGGCCGATAGCTGTTGAGGCTGACAGGTGCAGGATGAGTCCCACATCATGCCCCCGTTGTCTGTGTCCATAGAGTGAAAGCCCGATATGTCCAAGTACTGCATTTGCTCCACCTTCCGCCACAGAATTAACCGCATCTGGAAACTCGATCAACCCCTCGATGGGACCCAGGGATACACCATGGTCCATTGGGACAATGATCGTCTTTCTTGTGTTACGGTTCATGATACGTTCCAGTCTGATATCTTTACCTCTCATAATTGATCACCATGATTTGTGGTACAGGCGATCGTGCCTAGTACCAAAAATAACTAAAATAGCGAAAACCGCTAAACGGCCAAAAAGAATGATGCCAGACACCTGCTGCCAATAGAGCACAGAATCTCTTTGACTGTCTGGATAACAACGCAGAAAGGCAACTGGATGCTCCGCTCAAACAGGCTTTATATGGCCCTGCTGAGATCCAGATGCTCTTCATTACCTGAAGGTCGCTCAGATGAATATAAATATATATCGCAAACAATGCCATGCTATTGCATGGCATGAATCATTCACTTATCAAATTTCAAAATAATTATGATCCCACGCACGAAAGTACGGGGAATTGGGGTATTATTTTTTAACTTTTTTGATCTTGATGACATCACCCATTGTGGTTGTCATCCGGGATTGATGAATATCAAGTGATTCTGATGAAGAGTCCTCGATTAATCTTATTCCCAGTTCTCTTTCAATTTTCTTTCTTACAGCCTCTTCAGGTATTAATTCACCTTTTTCGATCTTTTTGATGAGGAGTTCCTTCTCCATCATAGCTAGTGCAAGATCCTTCTGGGATAAACCCATTTTTAATCTCGCAGTTTTAATCCGGTCTGCATAATCATCTACCAGATCACCACCTAACTGATCAAAAAGATCACGTGTCCGGCGTGCCGGTGGTACTTGAGCCTGTATAAACCCGCTATGTCTTCCGGCAGGAGCTGCAGGTGATTTTACAGCACCCTGCAATTCTGTCCCATATCTGGCACAGTTGCTGCAGACTGAAAGTTCGGCCCCTTCAATCCGAACCCGTTTCAAAGGGCCTTTACTATCTGCCCCACACATTTCACACTGCATATTTCGCAATCATCATATAGTCATTTTCCCCTATATAACTAATTAGACGGATGTCAGAGACTGGCCGCCAATCAGACGACCCGAAAACGCCCGAGGAGCTTTACCGCTACCTCGTTGAGCGTGTAGCAGGGATGGAGTCGCAGAACCAGGAACTGAAGGAGCAGATTCGCCAATTAGAATCTGATAAGCGATATATCGAGACTCAAAAGATTCGATATGAACGTGAGGTCAGAAAACTAAAGAGCGAGGTTGAGCACCTCAAAACTCCACCCCTGATTGTCGGGACCATCACTGATGTAATAGATTCCGGAAGAGTAGTGGTCAGGTCAAGCGCCGGACCACGCTTTCTTGTCCGGGTCTCACAGTCGGTGGATACTGAGCAGATGAAAGCCGGGGTTAGGTGCACGCTGAACCAGCAATCCCTGGCGATCGTTGAATTACTGCCAAGCAGTTATGACTCGCAGGTCTACGGAATGGAGGTCGTAGAGCTACCTGGAGAGACATACGAGGACATCGGAGGACTTGAAAAACAGATAACCGAGATCAGGGAGGCAGTTGAATTGCCAATGACACGCCCTGAACTCTTTGCCAATATTGGGATTAATCCGCCGAAAGGAGTGCTGCTTTACGGTCCACCCGGTACGGGCAAGACGCTTCTAGCAAAGGCAGTAGCCCATGAAACACATGCGGCATTTCTACATACTGTCGGGTCTGAATTAGTGCAGAAATATATTGGAGAAGGGGCAAGGCTGGTTCGTGAACTTTTTGATCTAGCAAAAGAAAAGGCTCCTTCCATCGTATTTATCGATGAGATAGATGCGATCGGAGCTTCACGAACTGAAGCCATGACATCTGGTGACCGTGAAGTTCAGCGTACATTGATGCAGCTCCTAGCAGCCATGGATGGATTTGAACAGCGGGGTGATGTGAAGATCATTGGTGCAACCAACCGGATCGATATCCTTGATACAGCCCTTCTAAGACCTGGACGGTTTGACAGGATCATCGAGATTCCTCTTCCTGACACCGAAGGAAGATTTGCAATACTTCAGGTTCACACCCGGGGCATGAACATTGATTCTGATGTGGATATGATGGAGATTGCACGTCTTACCGAAGGTCGTAACGGAGCTGATTTAAATGCTATCTGTATGGAAGCTGGAATGTTTGCGATCAGACAGGAGCATACAAAAGTCAGTCAGAATGACTTTATGATGGCACTCAGTAAGTTCAGGTATGATTTTGAGCGCGAGTCACGCGTGCCAACCACTAGCGTGATGTTTGCCTGAACTCCTTTTTTTTATTTTATCCTGAAATCTCTTATCTAGTAAAAAAAAGGGATTCAATATGCAGATTTTAATGTGTTATTCAGAATTATCAGAAAATTAAAATTACTCATTAATTCTTTAAAATAT
>QKDV01000284.1 GCA_003251955.1 Methanospirillum hungatei | reverse complement strand
GATGTGGCATGATGATGGCAAGGACAACCAGAACCGGTTTGATCCCCTTAAACTTTTCCAGTGCCTGAACACCGTCTAGAGCCTCAACAACCAAGCATCCTGCCTGGTGCAGAAACAGTGCCTCAATCTCCCGGGCTAGTTCAGCATCATCAACAATTAGGATACGACGGTTATCACAGAACTGTTCGGTCATGCAGATGTTTACCTGACCTGGTATCCTGCTCTGATAAGTTCGATCCTGATGTATTCCTCTGCCTCAGCACCGGCCCCAGAAACTGTAGTTATGATTCTGTTGTAAACATCCCGCAATGATGAATCACTACTGTGCAGGGCGAGTGTTCCGGTGATATATCCTGCCTCTTTTCCCTCTGTTGAGAGGATATCCATGATTCTGCACCGGTAGTATTTGCATTGTGCAGGACTGTCGGTATGGATTGTGCATCCGATCCGACCTTCACCGAGTGGTCGCAGAAATCTGCATGCAGCAGGGTTCTGATCGGGAAATGTGGTGTCATCAAAGCGATCACGCTTGTCAGGATCTACCTCCGCTGAAAATGTAGTGCCAGTACTGACACAGCAGCAGTCAAACCTGTACTGTCCGGTCTGTTTCTCGATGACGATATAATCGCCCAGATACATGCAACAGGTACCGCATATCAGGCACTCAAAACCCATAATGAGTATAGGTGCTGCTCATATTCATCTTCACGTGAGCATGACAGAACTGGTGCAGTATGTTAATCTGTCTGCACCATCCAGCGTATCTTCATAACCTCTGCACCCTAATCACCTGAGCGGTATCAATGCGCAGCGATGACGTCAAGGAAGGGTATGCCCGAGCACCCAACCGGTCACTTATCAGATCCCTCGGGATCACTGAAGAAGAGATGAACCGGCCGTTTATCGGGATCGCAAACTCGTGGAATACCATAGTGCCAGGTCACACACACCTCCGCCAGCTTGCAGAGCGGGTAAGGGAGGGTGTAGCAGCCGGTGGAGGAACTCCGTTTGAGTTCAACACCATCGGGATCTGTGACGGTATTGCGATGGGACACGAGGGAATGCGGTACTCACTTCCCTCACGTGAAAATATCGCAGACTCTGTTGAACTGATGATCAAATCTCACCGGTTCGATGGTATTGTCTGTATCTGTACCTGTGATAAGATCGTTCCCGGCATGCTGATGGCAGCAGCAAGATGTAACATCCCGGCTATCGTACTCACCGGTGGTAACATGTTGCCCGGCCATCACCATGGTTGTGAGATCTCCCTGACTGACATCTTTGAAGGTGTCGGAAAGGTTGCAGCCGGGACCATGAGCGAGGATGAGCTCAAGGAGATAGAGGCTGCAGCTATGCCCGGATGCGGAAGTTGCCAGGGTCTGTATACTGCAAACACCATGGCATGTATGACTGAAGCAATGGGGATGTCACTTCCGGGTTGTGCTGCAGTTCCTGCTGTCTTTGCAGAGAAACTCAGGCTTGCCTACTCAACCGGTGTCCGTTCTGTCCGGCTTGTTAACGATCAGATCCTTCCACGATCGATTATCACACCGGTCAGCCTGCGCAATGCAATCCGGGTGGATATGGCTCTCGGAGGGTCAACCAATACGGTGCTACACCTGATGGCAATCGCCCAGGAGGCAGGAGTTCCGTTCACACTTGATGAGTTCAACCGGATTGGGAGTGAGGTTCCACACATTGCAGCCATGCAACCGGGCGGTCCTCACTCGATGTATGATCTCTTCAAAGCCGGAGGAATACCTGCAGTCTTTAAACAACTCCGTGCACATCTTGAGCCATGCATGACAGTATCAGGAAAGACTGTTCCGGAGATCGCGGATAGTGTGACCTATATTGATGAATCTGTAGTCCAGCCTGTATCAAAGCCGGTTCATGCAGCCGGAGGTCTTCGCATCCTGAAAGGTTCGCTTGCACCTGATGGTGCTGTAGTCAAGTGTGGTGCCGTCAGGGATGAGATGTGGCGTCACACCGGGCCAGCACGTGTCTTTGATGGAGAGCAGGCTGCAATGAAAGCGATCCTTGCAAGATCAATTACTGAAGGAGAGGTGATTGTTATCAGGGGAGAAGGGCCAAAGGGAGGGCCTGGAATGCCTGAAATGCTCTCACCGACATCTGCCCTGATGGGTCTCGGGTACACCCGGGTGGTTCTTGTGACAGATGGCAGATTCTCAGGTGGCACCCGTGGACCCTGCATCGGACACGTGGCTCCTGAAGCTGAAGCCGGGGGACCAATTGGTCTTGTCAGGGATGGTGATCAGATTCAGGTGGATCTACATGAACGAAAGATAGATCTTCTGGTTTCACCTGCAGAACTTATTGATCGCAAAAAATCATGGAAACCGGTAACCCGGAACCTTGATGGAATTCTTGCCAGATATGCTGCTGCTGTTGGTCAGGCCGACACCGGTGCAGTGATGCGGTAAAAACTCTTACCTTTAATAATCTTGTTCAACTAAGCCTTTCTTTTTTCCGGTCTGCTCCTTTCGGGACTTTAATCTCAAACCATGCACCTTTCCCTTGATACCGGAAAAAAAGATTTTTTGTCTCCCTTCTGGAGGATTGTTTATATGTGGTTGATACCTGATCTCTTGGCCGTCTCGTAATCTGAGATGATTACGTCGTCTCTTATATTTATTATTGACATCCTGGGCTGTTTCTCCACTGACAGCGTTATCTACACGAAACCGGTCAGACTAAAATCCGGTAATCGGTGATAAAAAAGTTAACATACTCTTCATCATTAACTATCAGAAGAGAAAATGATTCATCTGATAAATGAGATTGAGCATCTGCCGTACACACACCTAATAAAGAAATAGGTACTCATCTCATATGATCATTGTGTGATCTCATAATGCTGCAGGATGGTTCATTTCAGTACATCCGATTCCGTATTGTTTCTGAAGGAAAACCCTGACCTTCTCAGACTCTACCCAGCCCTGGTCCAATTCATTGATGAATTCATCGATGTTCTGAACCACTGAATGTACAGCATCTTTTTTCTCGCCACAACACTCTTCACAGGTAGATACAATAATGGCAAGGGGGTTTCTGATCTTGTCCCCGATTGTTGCCATCTGGTAGATATTCCTGTTTATCTGGGAGAGGGCACGAGAAAGTTCATCCATAGCCTGTTTCCGCACTGTGATATCCCTGCACACTGAGAGACAGAACCTTGTTTCATTTTCATAATACAGATGAGCATTTATCTCAACCGGTATCACAGTGCCATCTTTTGCAACCTGTTCACCCTCAAAGGAGATGACTCCAGTAGAATTTACATCCGGTTGGATCTCTCTGTACCGTGCTGCAGATTCCGGGGTCTCTATCTGTGATACATCTTTTTCAAGCATCTCTTTGTGGGTGTATCCGAGGCGACTACAGGCTACTTTATTCACCTCCCGAATCCTACCTGGCTCTCCAGAAGGGAGCATTTCGTGGAGGATGATTGCATCATTTACATTCTCAAACAGGCTTCTGTATCGTTCCTCTGATCTACTTAGTGCTTTATTGAGTTCCTCAAGTTCGGTAAGTTTCTTCTCAAGTTGATGAAAAAGCCGGCTATTGTGCTCTGAAAGGTACTGTTCTTCCTTCATAACAACAGGGCTATGAGAAAGTTCTGCCAACTGTGGGTACTCAGATATCAGTCCTTTTATTATTGCGATAAATTCTGAAGGGTCCGTTGGTTTGAGAATATACCGATCTGCTCCTAGTTGAAATGCAAACTCTTGATCTTTCTCTTCGGTATAGGCGGCGGTATAAAAAACAAAAGGGATGTGTTTGTATGCTTCGTTGCTCTTAATTTCTCTGCAAAACTGAAACCCGTCCATCCGGGGATATAATATGTCTGATATGATGAGATCTATCTCTCCGGTTTTTACCTTCTCTAATGCGTCAGCACCATCAACCGCTGATACAACTTCAAGTCCGTTCCCTTCTAGTAGTTTTTCGAGCAGATACCGGTTGATATACTGGTCATCCACCACGAGGACTTTCATCAGGTCACCTTCTCAGGAAAGTATTCTCCAATTTGATCGAGAAAGGTGCCTGGGTTGATGGGTTTTTCAATGTAATCGTTCACTCCTGCTGCCATGGCCTTTTCACGGTCTCCTGCCATGGCATAGGAGGTGACTGCAATAATCGGGATCGTTGCAAGATCTGGCATGCTTCTGATCCGTTGTGCAATTTCATACCCATCCATACCAGGAAGTTGAATATCGAGAAGAATAATGTCAGGATCCGCTTCTTGTGCCATATTAATTCCATCTTCCCCATTCATGGCTTCAATCACGGTATGGCCTTTAGACTCGAGAAGGAAGTGCATAAGGTACATGTTCTGCTCATTATCTTCGATCACAAGAATTCTAAAGCCCATTATTTCTCCTTCTGTTGTACTGGCAGGAGTATGGTAAACACGCTCCCCTTCCCGATGGTGCTCTGAACCGTAATGTCTCCTCCATGGAGTTTTATGAGTTTTTTACTGATTGATAGCCCGAGACCTGTTCCGTCATGCCTTCGTGTTGTACCTGAATCAATCTGGTGGAATGGTCTGAATAAGGTATTAAGATCCTCCTCATTTATCCCGATTCCGGTGTCTTCCACAGATATTTCAATCTGACCTGAAGCATTCTTTGATTTGATTGAAATAATTCCCTTTTCGGTAAATTTAATGGCGTTACTGATCAGATTCATGATAACCTGCTCAAGCCTTCGTTTATCTCCAATAACCAGACCGACTGGTTCGTCGGGTTCTGATACATCTATCTGCAGTCCTTTCTCGGCAGCAATTGGCTGCATTGTTTTCACCACGGATCTAAGTGATGTAGATATGTCAACAGGTTCACTGGAGATTTTTAATTCTCCTGCTTCTATCTTTGAGATGTCAAGAACATCATTGATGAGATCCAGAAGGTGCCGGGCACTATACTGGACCAGACCAAGTTGTTTCTCCTGCTCACCGTTAAGTGGACCGGCAAGTCCTTGTAGCAAAATTCCGGTAAAACCTATGATTGAGTTGAGAGGTGTCCTGAGTTCGTGGGACATTGTTGCTAGGAAGGCTGATTTAAGTCTGTCAGCATCTTCTGCCCGTTCCTTTGCCTGCAGAAGATTTTGGTTTGCTTCTTCGAGTTGGAGAGTTCGTTCTTTGACAAGTTCGCTGAGGTTGTCACGATACCGCGATAACTCATCGATTGCCATCTGCCTTCCATCCTCATTTACCTGGATTGTGGTTATCATTGTGCTAAACGAGTTTGCCAATTCTCCAATCTCTCCCTCCATATCTGTCGGGATATCCTGGTTCAGATCTCCGGTTTTCGTGATCCTATATGCAATGGTGGTTAGGGTAGTAATCGGATTGATAACTGTGCGGTCGAAGATTATCATTGTAAGAACGCTGAGCAGAATGAGAGCGATAAAGACAAAGATAAGAATGGTTATGATAGAGTCCGCCATCTCCTGCTCGATCAGCAGGTTTGGAATTACAACGGCATACTTCCATCCGAGATGCGGGGATGTGTAATAGATCAGGTATGAGCCAGGTAGTGTTATCATTCCTTCTGATGAGTGTAGAAATGACTGTGTCTGATCTCCGGTAACATTGCTTATATTCATGAAGAGAAGCGAAGAATCCTTAGCAGCAAGGACAGTTCCAGTCTGATTTACTAGGATGATCTTCACGTCCCTTCCGAAGTCAAACTCAGTGATATACTCGGTCAAGTCAACAAGGGTTACATCCGCTCCAATTACCCCGTACACAGATCCGTTCGGGAATGTCATTGCCGAGACGATCCCAATGTTCAGATCTGGTGAAGTAACTGACTGGTATGGGTCAGTTATAACGACATCGCCAGGATGTTCTTTTGCAAGTATATACCAGGGCCGGGTTCTTGGATCATAGGCTGTAGGACTTGGGCGCGGGTGAGATCTTACAAATGTGCCGGTCTCTCTCCCCAAGTATACCGAGTTAACAGCCGGATGAGTCTGCCTGAATGCGTTGAGCTCATCAATTATTGCCTGTTCCCGATATCCGATAGAGTACTGAAATGTGTCTTCTGATACATTGAGAAATGAAGTAAACCCTGTGTCATCCGGGTACGTTACATCTTCATCAACTTTGAGTTGTTGAACATCGTTTTCAAGTTCAATGATGAAATTGGAGAGAGCAAAGTCGATGTGCTTGAGCTGATTTGTCGTATCGGTCTGGATTCTTCCAAGGTTCTTTTCATGTAAAGAAGATGGCAGGAGTATTCCTACACAGATCAGGACGAGGATCATGATGCAGAAGTACAGGATCAGAACCTTGGATCTGAGTTTCATTAATTTGGGGATGTCTCCCTATGGTATATATTTATTACGCATTCTTGATCTGTCTCTGACTCGGGTTGTTGATCCGGAAATTCGGTTTATCTGCGAATTTTTTTAGTGTCGAAAATGGTATTGGGTTTACTCAGGAGAAGGAGATTTGAATCTCTTCCCGTGAATGAGTCAATGTTCTGATCCGGAAAAATCTTCCGAGATGGGTTTTGTGTAGAAATTCATTTGTAATCCCGTCACGACAGGGTATACTCACTGTCTTCATTCTGATATTTGCATGGTTGTAAAGTCCATACCTGCTGGAGAATAATTATGTCTTGGAGATACCTTCGTAACCTGGCAAGGAGGTATGTTTGAGACGGATCTGGACATTTTGTAATGTAGAACTCTCTCTCGACACGGGCGATGATGACAGGATATCTCATAGTGTATGTTCCTCCTGTTATAATCATATCAAGGCCAACATGGGCGTTGATATCATCGAATATTTGACAATGCTTGATCAGCCAGTGGTACTTGTGGATCAGGAAAGTTATCAGAAAAGAAATCTCTGTTTTCATCGGGCATGTCAGTGGAAAATTGTTAAAATGTGAGTTTGCGAGATGTCCGTGTGGGTGCGGTAATACAACACACTGCTACGGATGTGTTATCCGAAATTTTGTGGAAGAGACGTACCAGACAGGAAAACTTGTAACCAGACGACCTGCAACTATGGATCAGGATCTTCATGGTAGAAAATCTCCGGTAAATTTACTTATCTCAACCAGAAAAATCGGAGATGTGGTTCTCCTGAAGGTTGAGAAAACAATAGTGAACAGTGTGTCCGTATGTTCGGATTAGAATCCTTTTTCAGGCTTATTTCAATCCATTTGTATGAAAGATCTCTGTATATTTTGCATCTGTTGTCTGGATGTGATTAATCAGCCAGTCTTTAAGAAAATTTAATACCTCTATAGAAAGCCCAAATCTCTTCTCACCTAGATCCTTCTCATACCCGCCTATCTTATCAATAAACACCTGATGCTGGTTTTTCTGTTCTGCGAGCCCTGTGTATTTGAACGACTCCATATACTTCTCTTCGTCTGCAAAGTGTGTGGTGGTGTATTCTTTAAGTCCCCGGAGGATTTCTTCGAGTTCTGCATTCCCCTTTCCTGCAGACATGGCTTCATGGAGTCTAGTGATTAGTTCAAATAACTTTTTATGTTGGTTGTCCATTGCTTCAACATGAACTGAGTATTTTTCATTCCAGGTAAAGAGTGACATAATCTGATATCCACCTCTTGTGGGTAGTGATATTCTCTATCTCAAAGTATTCAAGGTACATCCTGCATCTCTTCCTAGAATGTCCGGGTAATAAAAAATCATTGGAGTAGTTGGAGGGTTTTATCAAGGGAGTTTTATTCAACTTCTAGATCATTGGAGGTAGGTAAAATTTCGTGAGCGATAGATATAACCGATATATCGGTTAATATATATCTGTATTAGACCGGTATATCGGTGGATAGAATGAACGCGGACAAGATATTAGGGGTGCTCTATTCCTATAACCGGTTCTGGATTTCTGGTACGATTGAGTCTGGAATTTCCCGGGATATCCTCCCTGTTTGTATATCTCAACTTGACAATCCTGAGGTACTCGTTCTCAAAGGAATTCGCAGATGTGGAAAGTCTACTCTCATGGCCCAGGTTATCAGCGAACTACTAACAAAAGGAACACCTTCATCTTCAATTCTCCGAGTGAACCTAGAAGAACCCATATTTTCAACTGAGTACTCAATAGATCTACTAGAACAGATTTACAGAGTATATCGGGAGAAGATCTGGCCATCTGGAAAATGTTGGCTTTTTCTCGATGAAGTTCAGCAGATTCAAGGCTGGGAGAGTTGGGTTAGAGGAAGACTTGAAACAGAAGAAATAAAAATTTTTGTTACCGGCTCCTCATCGCACTTATTGTCGCGTGAAATCGGGACCAAGCTGACAGGGAGGAGTATCTCATTTGAGGTGTATCCCCTCTCGTTTACAGAATTTCTCAGGTTCAGGGATATTGTAGTAACCCGTGAACTTGATTATATCGCAAATAAACCCATAATCAGAAATTTATTCGACGAATATCTACATTATGGAGGATTTCCAGAGGTAGTACTCAGGACCTCTTCAGAAGATAAGGAACTCCTTCTCAAACAGTATTTTGATGATCTTATATATAGGGATATCATCTCCCGGTATGAAATCAGGGATGTGGCCAACCTTAGAAATCTCGCGATATTTCTGCTCACCCAGGTGGCCAGGCAAACCAGTATCTCGAAGTTAAAAAATAACTTTTCAATCTCTCAGGATAAAACTGAAAACTATATCTCCGCTATCATGGAGAGTTATCTACTCTTTGAACTTCGGATGTTCTCGTACTCGTTAAAGCAGTCTATGCGGGCAGGGTTTAAACCTTATGCGATCGATACCGGCCTTCGAAACCGCGTTGCCTTCTCATTTTCAGAAGATCTTGGCTGGCTGGTCGAGAATGTCGTTGCTGCATTCTTAATCCGACAATATGATGAGGTCTTTTTTTCAAAAAAAGTGGGTGAGATCGATTTTGTAGTCAAAGAGGGCTTGAAGATCACAAAGCGGATACAGGTATGGTATGATGATCCTACGATCTCCGATATCCCTGTAAGGGAGTTGGCAAATTTTACTGGAGAAGAACTGAATAATTCAGAATCAATACTTGTGACCAACGATTATGAAGGGATAATTGAGAGTTTAACTGGTCCAGTACATTGCATTCCAGTAATCAGGTTCCTGTTAGGACTAGGTTGATTTTATTGTATCTCCCTACTTTATTTCTACTCCTTATTTGTGCAATCTCATACCCTGGTTAATGTGGCATATGCATCCATGACCCAGAACGTCAGCCTGTTAATTTTAAGTTTTGAACGAATAATCCCGGATTTATACTTACTCTGAATTTTGTCTGTTTCTACCGCCGTTCAGAATATCCAGCATCTTTGAATTTTTTTGTGACATTGTATCTATTTCATACCAACCCATTTCTGGTCCGATGAGCAGAGCCTGTGATGAGACCGGTAGCAACCTGAAAAATATCCAACCTGCTAGTTGCCAATTGTTTTCTATACACCGGTGATCCATATTCTGATATATCGGGTGTTGGATGATTTGGAAAACTAATTTTCTGGTTCTATTCTGCCTCGTGGCAAGTGGAGGCATGATAATTTCTGTCTCTGCCTCCTCAACGGATTACCAGTGTGTACTCTCCTGGGGTAGTGAGGGCTCTGGTTCGGGTCAGTTTGTGGATCCTACCTCCATTACTGTGGATCAGAATGGTGATCTCTATGTTGCAGACACCGGTAACAGCCGTGTCCAGAAGTTTAATTCAAGCGGCGGATACCTTCTTTCGTGGGGTAGTTACGGGTCGAACTCAAGCCAGTTCATGAATCTTTCAGACATCTCTGCTGACATGTGTGGTGGAGTATATGTCGCAGACACCGGTAACAACCGTATCCAGAAATTCAGTCCTAATGGTGATTACCTCCTCTCCTGGGGCAGTTATGGTTCAAACGTCAGCGAGTTTGTGAGGCCTTCAGGAATTGCTGCAGACGCAGTTGGTACTGTTTATATTGCAGATACCGGTAACAACCGTATCCAGAAGTTCAACTCAATCGGGAAATATGTAACTGCCTGGGGCTCACAGGGGACAAATAACAGCGAGTTCAACTCTCCTGTCGGAGTTGCAGTGCATCCCAACGGGAGCGTGTACGTTGCTGACCGGTACAACTCTAGAATCCAGAAGTTCAACACAACCGGTCACTTTGAGGGATCATGGAACGGGTCAGAGACAAGTATGGGACACCCTCAAGGAGTTGCGGTTGATTCTTCGGACAATGTCTATATCACCGATACCAATCAGAATAAAGTCAGAATATTTACCTCAAACGGGACCCAAACTACCTCATGGGGTGGATATGGGACAGAGATAGGGAAATTTAACAACCCTGAAGGGCTTGTTGTGAATTCAAGCGGGTCTGTCTATGTCTGTGATACCTACAACAACCGCATCCAGGTTTTTAGCCAAAATTACAGCAACACGTCGTCTAACACAACCACCCCTTCAATCCTGACAATTAAACCGGCGTTCGGTCATAGCACGGGTTCTTTGCCAATCATCATCACTGGTAGTAACCTTGGATCAGGCACGGTAAACCTGTGGAAAGGGGACAAGACTCTGAAAGGAAACTGGACCGAGGGAAAGACAAATACAAGTTCAACCATGTATATCACTCTTCCACTCAAGGGTGCATCCACCGGTGTATACAACATGAGTATAAATTTACAGAACAACTCTTCGGTTACGAAGTATGATGCATTTACCGTGCTTTCAGGATCAACCGTTCCTATTCCCCGGGATCTTTACCAGGTATAGGTTCTGTAACTTTTTGTCATGAGAAACCTCATCTCCTTTCGGCCAGAAAGGATGACTCATGACTATCAAGCTTCTCATCATTATTGGACTTCTTCTTATCATCCCGGGAATAGCAGCAGCTACCTCTACTATTATTCCAGTGGGCGGGGATGTTTTTCTTGGTGAGGAAGGCCTTGACATACGGGCTGCGGTCCCGTCACCTTATGATGCGATCGCGTTTTTTCCACCAGGCTCATCACCGGGACGCGATATCCCTCTTGACATTAGGCGTGTTGAAAAGACCTCATTTGCCGTGAGTCCGAGCCTTTATTCTGACCGTATCGGCTCTTGGTATCAGTGGGACAGCAGACGGGCAGCGCCAGGCACAATTGCATTTACGGTGAGGGAACCCCGGGTCAGTGTCCGCATTCTGCAGAGAGTAACGATGGAGGATATCTCTTCAGGAACTGTTCCCAGGGGTTCAGATCTGCTGCTCCAGCTTGATACCAATCTTGGTTCAGTAGCCCAAAGGCCGGGCTACAATACTGCCAGTGACGGTCTTCTCGATCTTCTAATTTACACACCCGGCGGTGGGACTCTGACCGCGGTCGAGACACGAAATGGAGGCAGTGTCTCTCTGATAAAAATTACCCCTCAAGGCTCTCTTCAGACCTACCCTGCGGTTCAGACCGGCGGATGGGATACCGGAGCATCAGATGGCGGGAGTTATCTCTATGGAGCTGGCATGTATACGGTTCAGCCCAGACTTGCCTTTAACCGGGCTGATGAGAATCTCAAGTCTGCCTCATTAGGGTACAATATCAGGGGAGCATCGATCACGCTGGGCTCAGACCGGACCACAATCGGAACCCGGGATGACCAGGTTATCAGGGGTCACTCATTTTCTGTCACCATCTCGGGAACTCCTGGAGTACCTGTCTATTTCTGGGTTGATGCAGGATCCAGGAGCGGGGGTCCGGGAGATCAACCCCCTATGATACTCTTCGCCCAGGAGGGAGTCAGCCAGGATTCGCCATACGGTCCCTACCTGATCGGATCATACCAACCGAGATCCGAAGGGGGAAGAAGCATCAGGGACCTTGTGCCCCATGAACCGTACAATGGAGTAAAGTACTACGGCATGATCGTACCGGACCGAAACGGAAAACGCACGCTTGAATTGAGGACGACTGATCAGACAGATGATGCCAGGTACACACTCAAGGTTGAGAGCCCGGGGATTGGGTCATCTGCTCACACCGATGAGATTCCGATAACGGTCCAGAAGGGTTCGGTCAGTGTTGCGTCCGGGAAGGATTCGTATGCCATTGGTGAGGAGGTAAGGCTCTCTGGTCAAAACTCGGAGTCCTGTGACACCTACCTCTTCATCACCGGTCCGAATCTGCCATCTGCCGGAGGTCGACTTGACCGGCCACGTGAGGCTGTCAGAACCGGAGATCCCTCATCTTTCACATCTGCATCAGGTGATTGTGAGACCTGGGATTACCGACTATACACCGGTGAACTCGGGCTTGATGCAGGAACATATACCATATATGCAGTGCCTGCTCCTGTGAGCAGGAACAACCTGGGATCTGTTCCGTACCAGACAATCTCCCTGACACTTCGCAGGCCGTATGTAACACTCATGCCTCAGGAGACCGAGGTTGCGAAAGGAGACTCGATCGTACTCACCGGTAGAAGTTCTGGTATCGGCAGTGGATCTGTTGCAGTATGGATATTTGGGAGAAATTATTTCAGATACGATCAGGCTTCAGTTGAACGTGACGGGTACTTTGAGTATGAGATCCCTGCTTGGCAGACCGATGACATGGTTGCCGGTCAGTACGTGGTGATCATCCAGCATCC
>QKDV01000064.1 GCA_003251955.1 Methanospirillum hungatei | reverse complement strand
AGGTGGAGCATTCAGAACCGTGCCGTCTGCAGGATGCTGCCATGCTGTTGATACCTATATCGCAGTTAACCGGGTTGATGGACTAAAACCAGGACTTTACCGGTATATCGCAATGGAACATTCCCTTGAGATACTTCCTGCATACCCTGACATTGGACAGGATCTCGGCCCTGCCTGTTTCGATCAGCCATGTGTA
The DNA here is from genome assembly GCA_003251955.1 of Methanospirillum hungatei. Taxonomy (GTDB): domain Archaea; phylum Halobacteriota; class Methanomicrobia; order Methanomicrobiales; family Methanospirillaceae; genus Methanospirillum; species Methanospirillum hungatei_A. Next base: position 3,186 of record QKDV01000064.1, on the reverse strand, counting down.
AACCAGGCGGCTGTGGTCTTCATCTGGGCCGCTAATGTATACCGGATGACCTGGAAGTATGGAGAGCGGGGATACCGTAATATCTTCCTAGATGCAGGACACATCTGTCAGAACCTCTATCTATCAGTCCAGCCTGTAGGCTGCGGTTGTTGTGCAATCGGTGCGTATAAAGACCAGAGTCTTAATGATATGCTGAGCCTTGACGGCAGCGAGCAGTTCGTTCTCTACCTAGCAACAGTGGGAAAAGTGAATCTCTCAGCAGAGGATGAGGGTGAATTTCCTTAAAATTTGTGACTTTGACCCGGAAAAAGAGAAAATAGATAGTTAATACCCGGTAACAATCTCTTCTTCTGGCAGGGATGCAACCACATCATCCCTGAATTTGTCAAACCCAATGTCATCGAGCTGATCCGGGAGGAGCAGATCTCCCCAGGCCCTTCGGTAAATCCAGTAGATGATCTTCTCTATGCAAAGGTCTACAGTCTCCGGACTCTTGACTGTGACAAAATGCTTGCCGACCTTGGGGTGACGACCTCGTTTTCCCCCTACGGTGATGTGGTATGCAGGAGGGTCGGATTTGATGATATGGAATGGGCAGCAGGCGATACACATCCCGCAGTGGACACATTTTTCTTCATCCAGATTAATCACACCGTTCCTGATGACAATAGCATTCTCCTTACAGTAGTGAGTACAGGTTCCACAGCCTGTGCATGTACCTGGTATCCGGTAAGGTCTGACAACTCCGGTTATCCCAATCTCATTGAGTTTCTCACTCATGCATGAGTTTGGACATGCCGAAATTGCGATACGTGCCTTTACCGGCATGTCTCTGCCAAAATGTTTCTTATCAAGTTCAAGGGCCAGGGCGATAGAGTCCATCTGGGCATACTTGCATCGGTCAGTCCCAGGACATGCCGTGACATTTACGATCTCTGATTTCTCAGCACCGAGGGGTGTTCCGTTCTTCTCAAGTGCCTTGACAATCTTCTCAAGATCATCATATGATACATGGATGAGTTCAGCAGTCTGTCTGGTAGTAAGATGGATGCCAACTTTGAACTTATCAGCAATTTTACATATTCCAGCCATCTGCTTTGTTGATATGATTCCGGCAGGGACCCTGATTCGGACGGTAAACCGTTCCCCGTCCATTTCCTGGATGATCCCTCCCTTTTCCTGGAGGGTAAATTTCCGCATACTTTACTATGTGAATGGAAAATGAATGAACCTGTCGGGGTGAAAAAAAAATTCAGATAAGAGGGTTTAGCATCTGATGTAGGAATAAAAATCTTTGGACTTTTTATTTTCTAAACTCATATCCGCCTGATGATTGCCCAACCAGTCAGTTGCGATTTTTATTAATATTCAATTATCAATGTCCTTTGATAGGGCTACTGTGAAGTATCTTTATCTCATTTCATTTGCATTTTGAATTGGGATCACCGGATGGGGGAGCATTGTGAACAATATTTACAATTACAGCATACACTGGGGAGTCATCATTTTAGTCATCATCAGCGTAATCGTGTCTGTATCTGCAGATACCATAACGTTCAGGGAACAAGGAACTGATTTTGGAAAGAGTCTGCAGGTGCAGCCTCAACACGCCAGTGATCGGATCATTGTCAGGTACAAACCTGACGCGAAGGGACCTGATGAAACCCTGAGTTCATTCATGAATAATACGAACAAAAAGCTCGGTGGAACTGTCATGGCCGACTTCTCCCCAATGGGAATTTCCGGGATGCAGATCATCAGACCGCCAGATAACCGGACTGCAGAAGAAGCAATATCTGAGTATACAAACCAGCCTGATGTGCTCTACGCAGAGGTTGATCGCCTCATTTCACTCTCTCCAAATGAGACCGTGGATTTGGTGACCAATTCTGTGAGCAGTTCTGGTTCGTCATCAGTAACCCCGAATGATCCGGGATATTCTCTCCAGTGGGGCCTGCATAATTCTGGTCAGTCACCATTCTATGGAACTGCAGGAGCAGATATTGATGCACCGATTGCCTGGAATACAACCACCGGATCCGATGTTGTTGTGGCAGTCGTGGACACCGGGGTTTATTATACTCATGAGGACCTGGCTGATAACATCTGGACCAATTCCGGCGAAATTGCAGGGAATGGCATTGATGATGACGGGAACGGCTACATCGATGATATTCGGGGATGGAACTTCTGCAGCGGCACTAACAATCCGATAGATGATAACGGGCATGGAACTCACTGTGCCGGTATCATCGCAGCAGTAGGATATAACGGGGTTGGTGTGACTGGTGTGAACTGGAAAGCAAAAATTATGCCACTCAAGTTCCTTGACTCGTCAGGAAGCGGGTATACGTCAGATGCGATATCTGCAATCCTGTATGCTAACACAATGGGAGCAAAAGTCATCTCGAACTCATGGGGAGGTAGCGGGGTCTCACGTGCCCTTAAGGATGCAATTGATGCTTCATCGGCAGTTGTGGTCTGTGCGGCAGGCAACGATGCAGATAATATCGATACAACCCCTCTCTACCCGGCATCATATAACAGTTCCAACATCATTGCGGTTGCGGCAACCGATTACAATGATAAACTAGCCTCATTTTCAAATTATGGTCCTAAGTCTGTTGATATTGCAGCACCAGGTGTCACGATAAGAAGCACGTACAAAAATAACCAGTATGCATATCTATCAGGAACATCGATGGCTACACCGTTTGTTTCAGGAGTTGCAGCCCTTGTATCTGCTACAAACTCTTCTCTCTCCAATGCTGAGATCAAAGAGAAGATTATGAGCAATGTGGATGCCATCAGTTCACTGAGCGGGAAAGTCACAAGCAATGGAAGACTCAATGCCGCTAATGCGGTAGAGTCTACATCTGATGGAGATGATCAGGATCCTGATGATTCAACTGATGACCTGACAGTTTCGTTTACTGCTGCACCTAGGTCCGGAAATGTACCCCTTCCAGTCCAGTTTGTTGACACATCATCTACAGGGGAGACCGGATGGAACTGGAACTTTGGCGACGGTACAAGTTCAATAATGAAAAATCCACGTCATATCTATCAGAACAGAGGCAGTTACGCTGTAACACTGAAGATCACAAAGGGAGATCGAAGCGGAACATTGACGAAATCTGGATTTATTACAATAAAATAACTTTTTTAAGAGAGTAAGTGCTCTCT
>QKDV01000289.1 GCA_003251955.1 Methanospirillum hungatei | reverse complement strand
GGTTGACTACACATCCAGTCGTTGCAGCACCGGATATAACTTCAAGGATCATATCTTTCCCCCGTACCTGAAGAGATCGATGAGCGTCATGTTCCCGGTCACAAAACTCCTGCCAGCCTTTGATCTTTTACCGGTTACCTGCGATCCGAGATAGACCATCCCGGACCCATTCACGGCTGTCATCCCTGAGATGGATTCTCCGCCTGTCCGGGAGATCTCAACATCTCCGTTCTGCAAAATTCCAGATACAACACCGGATGCCTCCCCGATAATCTTCTCATTCTGATCATCCAGGAATGAACACCGGGATATCTTATCAGGAATCCTGGTATTACCGGATACAAACCCGTCAAAGATCACCGGACCGGTCCCGGATACCGAAAGATCCTCTTCAATATCCTGGTCTTCTTCAGTCGTTCTGCTTATCCTGGCGTCATCAACGGTCATCACCCGGGATACAACTATCCCGTTTTCATCTGAACCAGATGATTTGAGCATCATGAATCCATCAGAACTGATGGTTGTTGCATGATATCCGGCTGCGGAAACTCCGGCGATGAGCAAAAATGCCATACCGGCTATGATATATCCTTTCTTCATACTCCCCCCTAATATGAAAAAAGAAGAGATCATGCCAGGATGGCAACCATATCGGCCCATGATTCCAGGGCGGTTATGATTGTATCATCCTCATAGCTTGAGATCGTGACACTTTCTCTCTTGAATGTCACATTGAAGAGATCTCCGCTGCTGTGATGAGCTTTAATCGTGCAGCTGAACGAGTCTTCGGATGAGTCCCGGGATGCCGACACACCGGTGCCCATCCCACTGGTGATTGATGCATTCCCGGTGATCTCGGTTACTGCGGTATTGACAGCTGCCATACTCGGCCCCCGGACCGGGATGGACCCAACCGTCTTTGCCTCAGCATTCTCGTAGACAATGGTTGCACCATATGCCTCTTTTGTCTTCTCAACTGCAGGTTTTGCGACCCCGGCATACTCATACGCCGTGCACCCCCACGGATTGCTGTCAAGAACATCCTGGACCAGTGCACTGAACGCTGCATAATCGGCGATTGGAGACGCAAGTTTTCGAACCGCTGATTTTACGACACTTTTCTGTGTGAAATCCCCCATTGTTTTCCCCTCGTCGCCTGACAAGCGACACTATGGGGTATGTCGTGTATATAAAAATTTTTTCAGGCAGGGTCTAAACAACCTATGATCCTAATTTCTTTTAGCAATCGGGGACCACATAGAAGCATTACTTGTGTAATTTGATCTTAGCAGAACATATTGATAAAAAACAAGTGATTGCGCTTTTACATTAATAAATGTGAAATTCGTATTGCCCTAGTCACTCTATTTAATAAATATATCTGAAATTTCGAAAAAACAATCCAAAAGATTTAGAAAGATCTCTGTGTCACGGTGTATCTCTGCCTGAAAGGATCGATTATCTGATCAAAACACCGGGCAGGATGGAACTTTGGTGAAGAAAATGATGAACAAACAAGATGTATCCCCGGCTATTACCAATGCTTGCAGGCCGGTTAACACGGGGATTAATTACATTGCATCGGCCATGAGTTTAATTTTTTCTAACTTCATCGTTGTATGTTTCCTGTCTCTGATTTTTGTTGATTCCAGGAGGAGTGGAAACCGGGGGGATAATGTCTCATTTTCGTGAGTATAAGACCCGAAGGACAGCAGAATATGGAGTTCGAAGAATTCTTGTTGCTGAGGGATACGAAGTGGTGCGGGTTACTGAGCGTGACGGCGCCCTTCCAACACTCTTTCATCTGATTGCCTGGGGCAAGGATCAGGGTATCCACTTTATCAGGATTGGATCTTCCCGGATGAGTTCGCGTACATTCTCAAAAGAGGTACAGCAACTCACTATCTATGTCAGAACCCACTGGAATCCTGGAGATGTTGAGTTCTGGATTCCGGAAGAGCGAGACTGGGAGAGGTACCGGATCCTTGTCGGTGGTGCAATTCCTATAACGGAGCAGAGATGATCGCTCTTCTGCACCGGTGGGAATGAGATGCCAGATCTCTCTCTGAAAGATGAGATCTTCAGGACTCTGTCGGTTCTCTTTACTCCCGGTCAGGTCATCGAAGTCAGGGCGATCACCGGAGAAGGCATCTCTTCAGGGTACTATAGCGACCTGACTATTGCTGCAAAAGATATTGTTGACCGTGAGAAGGATGCCCATGTTTCAGGGATCTATGTCACGTTGAACGAGGTCAATCCTGCTCTTCTTGCACGGCGGGCGAACCGGATCAAGTACAGGCTTGAGCGAAAAGACTCAACAACGGCAGATGCAGATATTTCCCGGAGGCGATGGCTGCCAATAGATATCGATCCGGTCAGGCCATCCGGGGTATCGTCGTCTGATGAAGAACATTCGAGAGCACTGGAGCTTGCCTCATCTATTGCCACGTTTCTTTCAGAGCAGGGCTGGCCTGATCCGATATATGCTGATTCAGGAAATGGTGCTCATCTTCTCTACCGGATCGATCTTCCAAACGATGATGAGAACAGATCGCTGGTTCGTCAGGTGCTTGAGGTTCTGGATACCCGGTTCTCTGATGCTACATGCAAGGTTGATACAGCGAACTTCAACGCTGCAAGGATATGGAAGGTGTACGGGACGATCTCACGTAAGGGCGATAATTTGCCTGAACGGCCACACCGGAGATCGAAGATCATCGCCGTTCCGCAAGATCTCACCTCTCCCGGATCGGTTGTGGGTTATGAGTTCCTACATGATCTGGTCTCATCATTAGAACCTGAAACAAGAGAACCGTCACCGGAGAGGCAGGAAGGAGAGGATCAGGCCACCGGGATCGATCTTGCATTCTGGCTCACGAAGCACAATCTCGCCTATTCTGAGAAACCGTACAACGATGGCCGTCTCTTTGTGCTTGATGACTGTCCATTCTCTTCTGCCCATTCAGACGGAGCGTACGCGATTCAATTTTCTAACGGTGCGATCTTTGCCGGATGTCATCACAACTCATGCGGAGGCGGGAAGCAGCGGTGGCCTGAACTTCGGGCGATGTTTGAACCGGTAAAGCCTGATATAGAGACACGGCTTGCCCGGCTTCGGTCAGAGCGGATCAGGGCAAAGCACGAGGCAGAAGGCCGGACCCGACCGACTGAGTATGAACGTGCACAGGCCCGGGCTCAATACGAAGCAGCCGGGAGCGATCAGAGTAATTGTGAAACAGAGAAAGAGATAGAAAAACCCGGGACAGTTGATGAAACAATTCGCTCCCGGTGCACAGAGATCCTGGAATCTGCTGATCCTCTCTCGTTCCTTCTCCAGACGTTTGCCTCAATTCACGAAGGCGATAAGACCGTTGCCGAGTGCCTTGTCCATTCGCTTGC
>QKDV01000200.1 GCA_003251955.1 Methanospirillum hungatei | reverse complement strand
ACAAACAAAGCTCTCGTATTCTCCCCCTTCTCCTGTAAGAGAGATACCATACTTGTTCCTGATAGAGAGTAACCTGTTCAAGAATTCATGATTGATCCTTCTTCCTAACCACATCTCATCAAACGGTGCTGAAAAGACTCCTGCAATAATAATCTCAAACCGGTTTTTGATCAATTCATGCAGGTATTCATCTTGGTTACAGAGCCAAAGCGGATTAAATGACCAGAGCCCCAGATCAAGACAGATCCGCTGGACTCGTGCAGCCTGGTATACTGATTGTATCGCTCCGGACACCACCCCTTCAATTTCATACCTGGCGATTGCTTCTTGTAAAGCAGCCTTGAGATCATCAAGTTCAGCCTCTTTCTGTCCTGGTGTCTGCCATTCGATCAATGGAATGCCTGCTGCTTCTGCCTGGAGGCGCGTCAGATCAATGTTCGGGGTATGAAACATGTAACTGTCAGTGTTGCGGGATCGGATCGTTACAAAGCAGACTACATCGTCTGATTGCATCGCTTTCCAGCATGAGTAGATGGAGTCCTTTCCGCCTGAAAGTAATACCGCCAGCCTCATGTACTCTCTCCTGTATTTTTCGTAATATTAGGTTTTGAAGGTATTATCCATTCATTCCTGAGTATCCCTCTGATAATTACATCTTCCCTGATGCCGTCCTTCAGAAGATGCTCTCGTAATAACCCTTCCTTATGCATCCCGAGTTTTTCCAGTACTCTCCCTGATGCCAGGTTTCTAACAAAATGCGAGGCAGTGATACGATATACGAGTAATTCATCAAATGCATATGCAATGGCCGCTCCTGCTGCCTCGGTTGCATACCCACAGTTCCAGAATTGGAGTCCTATCCAGTATCCAAGATCGGCTCGGGCGTGTTCCTGATCAAATGTGAGAGCTACCGCCCCGATGAGCCAGCCATCTTCTTTTCTTGTTATTGCAAGAATAAGTTGCGAACCGTCATTATACCATGTTTCATGACAAGATATCCACATCTCTGCCAGACCAATCCCATATGGGTGGGGAATATTCATGCAGCCATATGCAACCTCAGCAGAACCGGCAAGTTCTCTGACTATACATGCCTCTTCAGGAAAGAATTGCCTGAGAACAAGTCTGTCAGTCTCCAGCACAGGATACTCATCTTTCATATTAACTTCTGCATAATACTGAAAAAACTGACATTATCTGAAAATATCTCCGTAAATTTTGATCTCCTGGATGGTTCATCGCCAGGTAATTTTATTTCGCTTTTTGCGTTTCAAAACCAGCCAGAATATTTATTGAAAAGAGATATTGGACATATATATAAATATTTACCAATTACTCGATTTGTATCAGGTGAACAGGTTTGTGACCGCATGAATCATGTTTTCAAATCCGGTGGAGAGGATTACACCCGGATCTATCCCGAGGATTGGGAAGATGAATATGAAGTAAGCAAAGGTGCCGATACTGCTCCCAACGTTTGCAAGTGCTGCAACCAGTACGACTTTGAAGAGGGGAACCTTCCGCATCTCCGAAAATGACTCCGCAGAGAAGATCTTCTTCACGTCAGACGGACGAGGTTTCCTGATTTTTGCTTCAACAATTGCTGAAAACCATCCTGCTGCAATGAGGGGATGAAGTGCTGATACTGGTGAGACGAGAAACCCGGTTATTGCTGAAAGGGGGTGCCCGCCTGCAAGAAGCGTACATACCATTGTGGGAATTCCGTGGATGATGACCCAGTATATTAGTGCAAGGATGAGCACATCGGTCCCGACTCCTGAGAAAATTATTGCCAGGATAATCATGGCAAAGACAACCATCACTGCAGCTGCCAATATCTTTCCCCATGGTCGTGTTTTGATCATTTCGACCAGATTTGGCATTGGTGGGAGTGATTTCGGGTCTTTGAGGAATCCCTCGATACCTTTCCGGTGGCCTGCTCCTACCACTGCCAGAACCCTTTCATGGGTCTGTCCAAGTTGAATTAAATGATAGGACATGTAGGCATCACGTTCAGAGATCAAGGCATAAGCTCCCCTGGGAGAAAACTTGTGAAATTCTTCCATTGCCACCGTGACAAAGTCTTCTTTTTTGAGTTCTTCAATGTCAATCATCTCGCTGGCATTATCAGCTACAACGAGGGATCCTGCTAGAGAATAAAACATCTTCAGTTTTTCGAGTATCGACATTGAAGCCCAGAATCGGTGAAGTGTCACTCTGATATCACGATCGATCAGGGCGAGTTCAATTCCTTTCTCTTCAGTCTCATTAATTGCCGCTTTCATCTCGGCACCGGGTTCAACTCCCACATCCATTCCGATCTTACGCTGGATGAATGCGAGAACCCACTGGATCAAGAGCTGGTTAAAGTTCTTGGCATGTAGAATTTCTTCAATATCCGGATTCTGCTGCTGCTGTTTTAATCCGTTGTATCTTCCCTGATCCAGTTCAATAGCGACAACATCCGGGTTCCATTCTCCGATTGCCTCGACTACTTCATCAACGCTCTTTTGCGAGACATGTGCTGTCCCAATTATCCTGATCTCACCCATTCATAATCCTCATGCCTTCTCCGTCAACAATCACCAGTTTACCAGCTGGGATCTTTACACGGGTCAGGACTTCTGCAATACGTTCTTCCTCTGCTATCTCTGCTCGCTGTCGGTCTTTCAGGTCCTGTAATATCTGGTTTATTACTCCCAGCTCTAATTCATCTGCGCCAGTTGTAATTCCGTTACAGGGTGATGTTATCAGGCTCCCGTTATTAAGCATAAAGGGATATGTCCTGCATATCCAGGGGCGGGATTGGTAGATCAAACAGCCTTCTTCACCAAGAAATCTGCATCTGTCACCCTCACGTCTGATCACCCATCCAAGGGTATATCTTCGATCACCCTCGTGAATCAGATCCGGGTATGGCTCTGCTACCTCATCGAATGAAAGTGATGTGGCAGTCATGATGGCTCTCACCTCTCCAGGACTAACCAGAACAAGATTCGATCCTGGTTCAGTTTCCCTGCAACATGCACCACACCTGATACATTTGAAGCCTGTTTTCCCGATCTCTGTGGATAAGTGCCGGTCAGAAATTATGCTCAACTCTGACAGATCTTTTCAAAATTTTCGAACACACGATGACCTTCAAAGGTATGACTGACCTCCGGATGCCACTGAACCCCGAAGATGGGAAGATCCTGATGGCGTAATGCTTCATTCCCGCAGATGTCAGATGTAGCCAGCCTGATAAATCCTGGTGGAGCGTTGATCACTTCATCAGCGTGCGATGCCCAGACCTGGAAGGTATCAGGATATCCCTGGAGAATATCATCATAATCAGCCACTGATACCGTGACTGCACCATAACCCCCCATGCGTCCGGGTTTCACATCTCCTCCAAATT
>QKDV01000268.1 GCA_003251955.1 Methanospirillum hungatei | reverse complement strand
TACCCCGCCAGATTCGAAGCCTTCTTCAATGCAGTCATCATCATCCACGGCGGTGAGGAATATCACCGGGATATCAGAGCATGACGGATTTGTTTTGAGACGACGACATACTTCAAAACCATCCATACCAGGCATCATGACATCAAGAAGAATTGCATCAGGGATTTTTTTTTCAGTTATCTGAATGGCATGAGGCCCATTTGTGGATTCGATAACATGATATCCAACACTCCTAACAATCGTTGCTATACCCTGAAGATTATTCACATTATCATCGACGATAAGGACTGTAAGATTATCCGGGGTAAATGGTTTTAATCCAAGAGACATTTGATATAAATACCTGTTGCAGAAAAAAGAGTATAATTCTTCTTACAAAACCTGAATTTCCCAGATTTTGATTATAACTAGTCCTGTAAGATTATACTACAACGCACAATTATGACTTCTCAGGAAGCAGCAGGATATATGGAGATTAGAGGTCATGGCGGGTCTTTTATTTTGATGAGAAAAGGTTCATCAACCTGCATGATGTAGTGACCCTGTTTCAAATAAGTCTCTAGTTAACCTGATGAAAAAAGGAGGTTCTCTTTTTTGACACGGAACTTATACATTCATGAAAAATCGCTGATATGAGATGAATATCGCCACCGGTCACTGTGAATGGAAGTGCTGCTTTTGTCTTTGATATAAACGTCAGGCGATTTAGGATATCTGTTGGAATCTGATCGGAAGGGACAGTGACGTCAAACCTGACAACAGGATATTCTGATTTACCTACACTCCCCGCCGAATCTGCTGGTGTATAATGATCTACAAGACTGGTCCCTTCAAGCTTAAGGAGAATAGCCTCCGTATTTTTATCCTGAACTTCTGCCTTAATCAGATCGAGGCCATCATCAGCAAACCGCGAGGTATTGATGGAATACGAGATGACTGTTTCTTCTCCTGTCTTTTTCATCTGTGGAGCCTGGATAACAGATATTGTGACATCCGGCTTTTCGTACATAGCCGGAGTAGTTCTGGAGGTTGTGACGACCATCAGGGCTGTGAATATTACTGCAATGATAACGATTCCAAATCCGATATAATAAACCCATTCTTTTTTCATGACACACTGCCTGAATTTCCTGATCCTGTATCTCCCCAGATGCCATCAAGATAGTGTTTTGATTTTTGTTACCAAAGGACGATTCAGCTGGATATGGCTAATAACACAGAAGACCATCTCATATTATTACCCCATCATATCAGGATTATCCTTATGACACCAATCATCCAGACCACAAACCTGAAAAAGACCTATGGAGACGTGACTGCTGTTGACAGTATCACCCTCTCGGTCAGGAGAGGGGCACTATATGGACTGCTCGGCCCGAATGGATCAGGAAAGACGACGATGATCAAGATGCTGACAGGACAGATCAGACCGACCAGCGGATCGGCCCAGGTACTTGGTCGTGAAGTATCTACTGATCCAATATGGGTCAGACAGCAGGTTGGAATAATTCCTGAACAGGAGACACCACCAAGTTTTCTGACTGCTATGGAGTATCTTGATCTCGTTGGATCGCTCAGGAACCTGCCGGATTTGAGACAGAGGGCTGAATGGTGGTTTGACTTTCTTGACTTTGCTGACAAGAAGAATGTACTTTGTAAGGATCTCTCACGTGGAACACGGCAGAAACTCATGCTCACACAGGCATTCATTCATCAGCCTGACCTTGCCCTTATTGATGAACCGCTCATGAACTTTGATCCCATCATGCAGCGAAAGATCAAGGATTTCCTTGTAGATTATGTCAAATCAGGGAGAACACTTTTCCTCTCAACCCATATTCTTGCAATAGCCGAAGAGATCTGTTCTGATTTTGCTATTCTCCACAAAGGGAACCTTCTCCAAACCGGCACACCCAAGGATCTTTATGATAAAGGAATGAGTCTGGACGAGTTCTTTTTGCACCTGGTAGGAAGAAACTATGCGTAAACTCTTCAGGTACATGATAAAAGAGGAGTGGCGGCTTCACTCCAGCATGTTCGGGAGCCTGAGTTTCGCCCTCTTTCCCTTCATGATTGGCGGTATGGCATTCATGGGATCATTCCTGTTGCCATTCATCAGGAGATCCCTTCCTCCTGGGAATCTATCCCTCATCCTGCACTCAAACTATCTGCTACTCGGATTCATGGTTGGTGCATTCGGCCTTCTGGGAAACGAGGCCATGAACAGGAGATTCGGACAGGCAAGCCTGATCGCGTATGCAGCAAGAACACTCCCAGTATCTGACAGAGCGATATTCACAATATTCGTCCTCAAGGACCTCGTTTATTATTTCATACTCTGGGTCCTCCCGTTTTCACTAGGATTCCTTCTTGCTTCACCATTTATCGGGGTACCACTGTACCTTCCGTTCCTGCTCAGCCTGACCCTGACAATCTCATTTCTGTCAGGGCTCTCGCTGGTCTTCTTCCTTTCATCATTATACAGCAGAACACATGCAGGAGTACTTGCAATCATTGGTATCCTGATACTGGGATTTGCAGGATACAGCATGGTTACCGGGGATAATCCTGCACAGTTCTTTCCACCGGTTGCTCTGTTCCAGGATTTTTCCCTGCCAATCCTCGGAGTGAACCTCATAGGTATAGGTATCCTTGGAGCAGTCGCGATCATGTTGTTTACACCAGAAAACATCTCTGCATCACGCCAGTACAGGGATCAGATCCTTCCCCTATCGCGAATGCTATCCAGGTTCCCAACACCTGCCCTCTCTGCAAAAGACCTGATAGATCTGTACCGGAGCGGGAGTGCCATCGGTCAGACCCTCTTCTCCTTTCTCATTCCTCTCCTTGTGATCTGGTTCTTTCTCACACTAACCAATGATTACCTGCCTGAAAGGAATGTACTCTTTCTCTATGCCATGACTACGGGCATCATCGCTTCAACCATGTATACCTGGCTTACGGCATTTGACTCCTTTGCTTCGTATGCCTGCCTTCCGGTAAGCGTGAAAACCATGATCATCAGTAAGATTGCAAGTTTCACAGTTCTTCAGGTGATACCGGTTGTATTTCTTGCAATCATCTGCGTGCTTTCCGGACAGGCCGCCTTTATGGTTCCGGTGATCGTGCTCGCTATCTCCACCTCGTATTTTACCCTTGCTGTGACGGTGTGGCTTGCAGGGCTCTCACCAAATGTCCTGGTATATGATGTAAAAGTGATGGTGAGATATTTTTTCCTTATAGGTATGGTTACAGCGATCTTCAGTTCAATTGCATTTGCAGATCCCTGGGCCTCGCTTTCTTCCGTGATCCTGGCAGTTCCAGCCTGGTTTCTGATCAGGCTCGGTTGCAGAAAGTGGGAGATGCAGGAGCAGGCAGTATATTAATGAGACAGGGAATTTTCTGGGCTCACTCATTTTTTAGAAAAAAGAGATAAAAAGTGTTAATCGGCTCTCTTTTCCAACCTGAACGTTCTTGAGCGAATATCGCCAACCCAACGGCTGAACATCTCCATCCCGGCTGCCATCTTTGCCCCGTGCTTCATGAAGAAGGCATCCTCATCAAAGGAGGTCTTTGGAGGGTCAGACCGATATGACTCAAGTGCTGCTGTGCCATCATAATCTGTTGCAGAAAACCGGATGTAAAAGTCATCATATCCTGCCATCATCGCTTCACCGGTTACGGTAGCGATATGATACGGGTGCTGAATCATTGCAGGAGCGAGGGCATTAGAGTACTGAATCCCGGCTGCACGAATTTCAGGGATCATGCTGTTAAGATCCACCATGAAAGAGAAACCCCCCTCCGGAATGATCGTCCTGACCCCCTCTATTGCTGCACATTGGGCTGCAAGTCGTGTGGTCATAATCCTGTGAATCTCACGGGTATCATGCAGGTATGCATCCATTGCAGAATTCGGAAGGTAGGCAGGTATTGCCGCCTGCTGCACCGGTGTGACTGCAGCAGTATAGACAGTTGCAAGAACCTTGACAAACTCATCCCTCACAGCCTTATCAGATCCTTCAGG
>QKDV01000141.1 GCA_003251955.1 Methanospirillum hungatei | reverse complement strand
AATGAGGTGGTATGCTCCTGCACTCTTGGCTCGTCTGACTGCTTCTCCAACCGGTACCAGCATGCGATGTGTATCCTTGATTAAAACCGCATCTGAAAGAGAAAACCTGTGTGGATCTGCCCCACCTATCATAGCAGCTTTTTTGTCAATCAGCCTCAATCCTGGTGCGGTTTTCCGGGTTGCAGCGATCCGGCAGTTCGGGTTGATTGAACTGACTCGCTCCTGGATTTTTCTTGCCATAGTTGCTATCCCGCTCATCCTGCCGATAAGATTGAGTGCGGTCCGCTCGACCAGAAGGATGGCATGTGCATCACCATGAAGAGAGAGAATAGGTGTTCCCGATCTGATCTTCTCTCCGTCCTGATGCTTGGAAGAGGTCTGTACTCCGTAGTGTTCAAAGAGACGTGATATCTCTTCCAGACCCGCGAGAACGAGTTCCTCTTTTGCAATGATCTCTGCTTTGCAGGTCTGCTTTTCAAGAACATAATCGGAGGTGATATCACCGAAGGGTGAATCCTCCTCAATAAACCGGATGAGGTGTTCAAGAGGAATGTTGGGATATCTCATGATACAGAAGCTTTGAGCATGCGGTCCAGTGATCTCCGTGCATACTCTGCCGAATCCTGATCCAAAAAGATCTCACCCTGAAGACCATCGAGACACCGGATGATATCCTCAATAGTGGTCTTTCTCATATCCCTGCATACTGCACTTTGAACAGAGTGGAATTCCTTGTCAAGGAAGAGTGAACGAAGCCGCATCACCATCGCCTCTTCAGTAAAGATATGCCACACCTGCTCATCGTTCTTTTTTATGATCCGAATCATCCGCCCGGTAGAGGCAACAATATCGGCATGATGTCTGATAATCTCCGGGCATTCCGGGTGGGCGAGTATAGTGCCACCAATCTGTCGTGCACTCCTGATGTCATCAAGACTGAACTCCTGATGAACGTAGCAGTGACCATCTGCGGGTATGGGAATAATCTCTTTCTCCGGCACCTGTTCCCTGACATAACTGGCAAGATTAGCATCAGGACCAAAGATGATCCGTGACTGGGGTAGAGATTTGACAACTGTCACAGCATTTCCTGATGTGCAGACAATATCTGCAGCGGCTTTACAAGTAGCTGAACTGTTGACATACACTACTACTGCAGCATCTGGGTATCTCAACCTGGATTCCTGGATCAATTCAGGAGTGAGGTAATCAGCAAGAGGACACCCAGCATCAGGAACCGGAATAAAAACCCGTTTTTCCGGATTGAGGAGTTTAGCGGTTTCAGCCATAAATCTGACTCCGCAGACGATCAGTACCTCTGCATCAGTATCCCTGGCTGCCAGGGCCAGTTCAAGACTGTCTCCAATAACATCAGCAACAGCATGAACCTCTGGAATTTGGTAGTTGTGTGCGAGGATCTTCGCATGGAGAGCTCCCTTTGCTTTATTGATCTTATTTATATCTGGGCCGAATTCTGCTGAACTCATGCTCCAATCACCAGAGGGTTATCAAGGTTTTTCAACAGGGAGAGCACTGACAGGGCAGCAAGGTAACTTGTTGCCGGGTTGTCTGGAGAAGGAAGATTGGTGATCTTTGTATATATCTCTCCAAACTCTCCATTAACAAAAATTTCATGTATGTTCTTATCTACAGAAGGATCTGCCCATAACTCAACCTGTACTTCATGGGCACTGGCGAGGGCAATAGCCACTGAAACATTGATATTTTTTGGGAACTGTTTCACACAATCCTTTGCCTTTCCCTTGAATGCAAGTGTCCTGGTACTAACATCCATCTTCAGACTCTTCGGGCTTTTCGTAGTCCTAAGGAGAATACTCTCAATGCGGCTTATCTGGCCAACTTTAAGATTATCCAGTCCCATGATTGCACCACTTGGTATATGGATACGCCTTTGTTTTTCCCTTGCTACCGATATGAGATCTTCTCTGAATGCATTGTCTGCAAGAGCCCCCACACTCAAAATGAGAACATCTTTTCCTTGTTCGATTATCTTGAGTGCATATGCCCGGACTGCCACGATAGAAGCCGCTTCAACGCAGATATCAAAATCAGCAGCAATAAATTCATCAAAATCAGAGTACGGTTTTGATCCGGTCAATTCTGCAAGGCTCACAGCGTGTTCAGGCAGTTGGTCAAAGACTGCGACGACCTGAAAGCCCTCCTGATGGGTTGCGATTATCTTTCCTACATTGCCACAACCCAGGAGCCCAATTCTGACCATTGCCTACATGTTTGCCTAATTAAATTAAACAACTTTGCACGATCTGTTTTGTTCAATCGCTGTACCTATCTGCAAGAAGCCCGAATTAATAAGATAATGGGTGAAAAATCCGGAGGCTCCCTTTTTCCCTCTTGGGTGCAGGCTCTATCTGGGAAGAGGATCTGCATCCTGACTTTTGGGTGCACCTACAATGAAGGCGACTCTGATAGGCTCAGAAATATTCTAATTCGTGCTGGATCTGGATTCACACATGATCCGGCTGATGCGGAGGTTGTGATTCTCAATACCTGCATTGTAATTGAAAAGACCGAACGGAAGATGATCCGGCTGATGCGGGATCTTGAAGAAAAGGAGATCTGGGTCACAGGTTGTCTTCCAGCTGCACGTCCCGCAATTCTTGATGACTTTCCTGCAGTCCGTGTTCTTGTGCCTGAAAGCATTCATGCAATAGATCTGGATCCCATTGTAACTTCGTCAGGGCCGATTGCAGTTGTTCAAATCGGTTGTGGCTGCCTTGGTCATTGTACATACTGTATTACGAGAAATGCAAGAGGTCAAATCCGGAGTGTCCCGAAGGATGAGATACTCTCTCAAATCCATTCGTCAGTCATGAGCGGGGCGGTAGAGATCCGTCTCACCGGTCAGGATCTGAGCGCATACGGATATGATCTGGGGAGTCCCGCACTCCCCTCGCTTATTCGTGAAATTGGTAAAATTCCCGGTAATTTTTTCATCCGTCTTGGAATGATGAACCCGGCGACACTGCTTCCAATCATCCATGATTTTGCTGATGCCCTGGACACTGATCATCTCTTCTCTTTTGTCCATCTCCCGGTCCAATCCGGTTCTGATCAGGTACTGCATCGCATGGGGCGGGAGTACAGTTCTTCTGAGTATCTCAATCTGGTTGACATTATCAGAAGACGAAACCCGGGAGTCTCTATCGCAACAGACATCATTGCAGGTTTTGTTGCAGAGAGCGAGGATGAGTTCATAGAGACCTGTTCTCTGCTCTCCAGCCTAAGGCCTGATGCACTTAATGTCACCCGCTATTCATACAGGCCGGGGTCAACGGCGTTACGGGCAGGAGAACTTCCCGACCGTATCAGAAAAGATCGATCACGGGAGTTGATCCGTATCGGATACTCAATTCTGAAAGAGAAGAAGCA
>QKDV01000306.1 GCA_003251955.1 Methanospirillum hungatei | reverse complement strand
CCACTCCCGGAATTGCGACAATCTCCTCGTATATCTGCCTCCTGCTCTCATGTTCAAGCAGGTTTCGGTTTGTAATTCTGCGATACCCGCTGACAGCATATCTTCTTATTCGGTCGAGAAGCGATGTAGGCTGCGTTACGGAAGCCATTATTGTATTACATGCTCCATTGCAGGAACCTGCAGGCATTGCTCCAGGTGACGCAGCATTGTTTGTCTTACAACTACAGGAGTGGACTGACCCCTGACTCGTCATGGTCATGTGACAGGTGAGGCGGCCTGTTGAACTGTCAGATGAACAGCAGGAACTTTTTCGCTCCATAGGAGAAGCAGGGAAACCTGACAAAACCGCGAGCATGAGAAAACCAGCAACAATCACGCCCGCCAGCAGTTTCATATGTACCCGTTATATGCGAGAGTATATTATGGTTCACAATTGTGCAACACCGTGTTGATGCTTCATTCATCTGGATCAGCGGTTCACAAGACGCTCCCTCAACATGCTTATCCGGTTTCGTGCTTCCCGCGTTGCTGACTCGTCTTTCCGGATTGAAAATTCCAGGATATCCCCTTCATCAAACTCTGGAAGGCATTTTCGTGGCATCTGGATCTTCTCTTCTGGATGATCTCTCGGGATCAGGATGAGATATCCGTCTTCTATCCTGTCTACGGCCATCATCACTGTCTTGTATGTTTCAGTCATGACATCCTCGGTGTGAGAGCAGCAAGGGTTTGAACTGGTCAGTGACTTCCCTTCCCTTTCTCTATGAATAGTTCTCTTTCATGCCGCTCATGGCTCTTACTCTGTACTGATTGCCAGATCCTTCTCATCTGCCGTCACGGTGATGGTCCCTGCCTGATCAGTCCGGTAAATCCGGGAGCCTGCATCGGTTAGGTACCGTATCGGATCCTTCTGTGGGTATCCGTAATCGTTATCGGCAGCAAGCGATATGATCGCAATCTCTGGTGATACTGCCTCAATAAACCTTCGCCCTGATGAATGCCTGCTTCCATGATGTCCGACTTTGAGCAGGTCAGCTTTGAGATCTATTCCCTCCTGTATGAGCCGCTCCTCGACTGAAATCCCTGCATCACCCATAAGGAGGAATCTCCTGCTGCCTGAAGTTATCTCAAGGACGATCGAGTTGTCGTTGAGATCATCTGAATCCAGGTTCTCGGGACTTAGTACATTGATTCTGACCGCAGGATTGAGGTCTATTGTATCGCCTTCGTGCACGACACGGTATGGAATCTGATACTTCTCAATGGTTTTCAGGAGTTGTTCATATGACGGGGTTGTATGGTTATCTCCGGAATCTATAAAGATCCCTGTCTTTTCCTGTTTCAGCACAGTTGGCAATCCGCCGATATGATCGCTATGGGGGTGGGTTGCCAGTACCACGTCAAGATACGAGATATTTCTCTCTTTGAGCCATGCAGTAATCATTGGGCCGGCTTCGTATGGACCGGCATCCACGAGCATGGTCTTGCCGTCAACCTGTAGGAGGCAGGCATCTCCCTGTCCCACATCAAAAAACGTGAGGTTGAGCTGTGTCTTCTCATCATGAGCAACACAGCCAGAGGAGAGAAGCAGGACGAAAATAATCCCTGAAATAATGAGGTGGTGTGTTCTGGTCACTGTCAAGATACCAGATCTTCACACCGCTCCAATTTGGGTATTTCGAAACGTGGGTGATTACCGGCAACGGCCGATAAGGCGAGACAGACGCTCTGCAGTTATCAGGCCGATAACCCGTCGTTTCTCATCTACTACCGGTAATGCGGATATGTGGTTTAGCTCCATTCGCTTCACTGCACTGTCTACCGGTTCTTCAGGTGATGCAAAGAAGACATCCCGGGTCATGATCTCATCAAGTGATGTGAACTCCCGTGCAACTGACCGCGAAATATCCCATGATGTTACAATGCCGGTGAGTGCTCCTTCAGCGTCAATTACCGGCAGGTGGTTTACCGAATGGGTGATCATCAGTTCTGCTGCCTCCTTTATTGTTACATCCCCGGTCAGGGTTGGAGACTGCACTTTCATCACGTCTGCAATTGTCAGTGAAGTAAGGAACCTCCCAAGAATGTAGTTCATCTGTCCTTCTTCGAGCAAGAATGCATCATGCCCGAAGTTAGATCTGATCTCACAGTACTCAACATCAACATTGGCTGAAGAGAGTGCGGATACTATCTCCTGTGAAAGGTATGGCGGGTAGAGCCAGTCTGTAGATATCGACACAATCAAGAATTTCGCCTTTGCGCTGCGAAATGCCTCAGATAGTGAGCCATTTACAGAGAGGTCGTGGTAATCTATCGCCTTTGTGATATAGAGGTATGAGTTTGCATCAAACCGGTGGGTAAACTTGTCTCCCTGGTAATGCAGATAACTCTCAACCTGGAAATCGGTTGTGAAATCAAAACCGAGTTCGTCTTTTCCCTGCAGGCCCCTGCCAAATTTCTGATGCATTGATTCATCAGACCGGTAGGTGATATGGCCTATCATTCTGGGAAGAGAGAGCCCACGGGTGGGCTGGAGGTTCTCGTAGTAGTTGCCATGATTCCAGTCTGGATCAGACCTGATTGCACTTCGTGCAACCTCGTTAAAGGCAATCTGCTGCGGGGTTGAATAGGCAGTACTTGCTATCACAACAACCCTGCTTGCCAGGTCTGGAAATAATGCCGACCACGTAAGGGCCTGCATTCCCCCCATAGATCCTCCGATAACAGCAAAGAGCCGCTGAATATTAAAATGATCCAGAAGACGCCTCTGGGCATGCACCATATCACCGATGGTGATCACCGGGAATGAAAGCCCGTAGGGTTTGTTTGTTTCAGGATTTACTGAAGCAGGGCCGGTAGTGCCTTTACAACCGCCCAGGACATTTGAACAGATGATGAAGTATTGATCTGTATCAAGTGCTTTTCCTGGCCCGATTACTATATCCCACCAGCCGGGTTTCTCGTCTCCTGCGTGATATCCGGCTGCATGGGAGTCACCTGACAAGGCGTGACAGATGAGAATGGCGTTTGATCTGTCTCTATCAAGCGTGCCGTATGTCTCGTATGCAATAGTGAGTTCAGGGAGAACCACTCCGCTTTCAAGTGTAAGAGGCTCTTTGAATGTCACCTGTTCGGTTTTAACCGTCCCGACTGATCCACGAATCATATAGGTCAGATTTGAGCTAAGGCTTGATCCAGATCCTCAATAATGTCTTCGATATTTTCGATTCCGATTGAGAGTCTGATGTAATCTGGGGTTACTCCGGATGCAGCAAGTTCTTCAGGATTGAGCTGCTGGTGAGTTGTTGATGCCGGGTGGATCACAAGACTTTTTGAATCTCCAATGTTGGCAACATGGGAGAAGAGTTTGAGTGCATTGATGACCTTTTTTCCCTCCTCGACTCCTCCCTTAATC
>QKDV01000205.1 GCA_003251955.1 Methanospirillum hungatei | reverse complement strand
GGTCTGGTTGCAGAAGGTTTTGATCCGGTACAACTGGCAGCTGCGTTTCTGAAAGAGAAAAGTGCCTATACAGGTTCAGGTGTGAATGAGATCCCTGAAAACCAGTTATCTGATCAACCTGGATCTGCCCGACTCTTTATCTCTGCAGGAAGGAAAGACGGGTTCAGCCCACGTGATATTGTTTATGCTGTTTCTTCAGCCTGTAACATGCCTGAAAGGGCCGTAGGTGACATTCAGATGTACCCTGCATACTCGTTTGTTCAGATCCCTTCCTCTTATGTAAACCGGGTAATATCCCGGCTTGATGGGGCGGAGATCAGAGGAGTTCGGATTGGTGTTAGCCCGGCACGGCCACGCCAGTAACTCCTTTTTTCAAAAAAAAGATTTCAACGTTAATGCCTGGGGCCACCAATAGGCACCATTGGGGTTATTAAAAACGGTGAAATTCAAACTGAATGTTTCCATTCATCGCTTCAACCAAGGTTTTTACCTGGATATCGATGACATCCTGCCTGATACTCTGTTGATATCGTTCGATCAACCTTCTGATAAGTGATTCTGAAAGGATACAGCGTTTTTCTCCACATTCATATGAAGCAGGCGTAATCTCTCCGACATGATGAATGAGATCAAGGGTTACGAGATCAATCATCCTAGTCTTCCAGCAGTTTACAAGATCACTGGTAAGCGAACGTTTCCCTCTGTTAAGCAATCCCTGGTCCGGATCCAGATGTACCCCTACAAGCGCTCGTGTACAGTCTGCAGTGAGCATGGCGTATCCAAATGACAGAATAGCGTTTACCGGGTCGCGGTATGGTCTACCAGTTCTTCGCTTAAAATTGAGATCTGCTGGGATCAACCTGCTCATGATCTCGTAGTACATATCACCGATGAGCCGGTCAACCCTGCTGATCTCATCGATCCTGATTAAACTATCCAGTTCACCAAGTGCTCTGTCAAGAATGTCCAGTTCACCACTGAAGAGGATTTTTCCATCCCCTTCGTCGTCCCATCGCTCTATTGCCAGAATTCTTTCCCTGGCTGCTCCTTTAGCGCAGGCCAGAGCATAAATGAACGGTGAGACGCGTGACTGGTTTTCTCTGATGGTCTCATCCATCATGTACCCGTATGGCTTCAGGTAGCCGGAAGGCTCACCATCTGATTCCAGGAACGAAACAAAAACCTGGTTGTTCAGGAGAGTTGTGATCGCTGAAGTCTGGATCTGATGCCCCCCCATGATCATCAGATGGTCAAGATCGACGAGCGGGATCTCGGTTGTCGTATTCCGATACTGAATCGAGAGGGTATCACGTGTCGCCTTAATATGGGAACCATGGCCAGCAACGACCTTCCATATCGGATATTTCATCCTGCTAGTCATAATTTTCCTGTTTTATAATGTTGTGAGTGATGTATCTTAACCATCTGAACCTGAAGTCATGCACTGAAAATTTTATTTTTTATCACATACATCTATTATTCAATTTATGGGCCTGAAGGTATGGAGTGTAGTTCTGGTATTTGGTCTCCTGCTGGTCATATTCATCGGATATCTGACAGGCCTGTTATCATCTCTTAATGCATTAATGCTGCTCTGTGTTCTCATGATTCTCTTTGTTACATATCTCGTGCTGACACGCAGAGATCCAATGACCAAGGTACCGACTCCCCTGGAACTGGAGAAGATGAAACGGAGAAGGAATGCCGAAAAGTCAGGTTTTCACTCTGAATCAGATGATGAACTCTGATTATCCTATTTTTTAATCTCTATCTGGTATCCCTCCGGATCCTGAAGGTAAATTGAGGATTCTGTTGTTTCTGGAGGATGATTTGTGACACATCTGGACTCATTGACTACCCCTTCTCCTTTGTATTTTGTTGATAAGGCCAGATGATCAAGTCCAAAGCCACCTGCTTTTACCGGTGTTCCATCCGGGTTTATATTCTGATATAATATGATAACCGGTGAGCCTCCGGGAGTTCCCATCCATGCATACTTTTTCTTCCAGTCATTTTGGACGAATGTATGAGGTGTAATGTCTGTGAGCCCACATTTCTCCTGATAAAATTTCCTACTCTCCTGGATGTTGTTGACATAAAGGACAGCATATCCAAGTCCTGTCAAAAATTCTCCCTTTCTTTCTGGCGATGTGATCAATTCTATCATTCGCCCGTCAGGATCCTTGATATAGAGTGAATGTTCCTGGGAGTTTAATGAGTAATCGAGCCCGTCTGTTCCGGTGTCTCCATGCTGAAATGAAATTTCTGCGATACTCATGTCCCAAGCCAGATCATCAGTGTCAATATCTCCCGAAAGGTAACATGAGAACCCATACAGGGTGTTTCCGGTGACTGATCGGGTGTACCCTTTCTCCGGGTGGGTCTGCTGCACGAGGATCAGGTTTACTGTACCATCAGTATTGCTGCAGTGGCAGATATCAGTAAACATCTGCTGATATGCTGCAGGATTTGCCCGGCTGATGAGGTTTCTGACCATCGTAGGGCCACGTGTTACCAGCGAGTGGCCATATTTTAGCCCGGTTGACTGCTCTCTGAGTGAGATTGGTTCAGAGACATTCATGTGCAGGATCTTCCTGTAAAAATCCATGCTTCGCTGCAGGTTCGTCACGTACAAGGCGATATGAGTAAGTTCTGGATGGTCGTCTCCCATTGGATTCCCCAAATTCTCAAATCTTATTCTGTTTATTGGGGAATGAAGGTGACTATTTGTATCTCAAAAAAAGGTTATGGAAATTTGTCTCCACTCTTTTCAAGTGCTGCAATTGCAGGGAGCTTCTTTCCTGTCAGGAATTCTATGCATGCCCCACCGCCGGTTGATATGTGGGTAAACCGGTTATCGTATCCCATCTTTTCAATGACCGCTGCAGTGTGTCCTCCACCCACTACCGAGAACTGAACATCTGCTGCAGTCCGGATGATCTCATATGTTCCAAGTGCGAAGTCTGCCTCTTCAAACAATCCTGCCGGTCCGTTCAGAACAACAGTTTTGGAGTTTTTAATTATATCTAAGCAAGTTTTCAGTCCAGATCCACCGATATCAAGGATTGGACAGTCGGCAGGGATCTGATCCACCGGGACTTCAACCCGGACCCCGTCTTTGCGGATAGCTACCTCTTCAGGAACAAAGACCTTTTCACCAAATTCATCCAGTATTGTCTTTGCTATCTCTATCTGATTATCATAGCCGAGCTGGGCGATAAGGTCTGCTGAAGGTTGACCGATTTCTATCCCTTTTGCAGCAAGGAATATGTTTGCTACAACTCCGATAGTAATGACCCGGTCTGCAATACCATTTGAGAGCACATGATGGGCCACATCTATGGAATCATCTACTTTTGTACCTCCGAGGATAAAGGTGACCGGCCTTGGAGCTCCTTCAAAGACACGAGAAAGGTTTGAAA
>QKDV01000237.1 GCA_003251955.1 Methanospirillum hungatei | reverse complement strand
GGGGTTGATTCTGATCAGTCAGTGCTCGGTCCTGATGTTGTTATTGCTTCTGTACTCAAGAATCTTGATCAGGCGGTCTACCGGGAGATCTCCCTCGTGATGAATGGTAACTTTTCACCCGGGGTAGAGTTTTCAGGACTTGCTGAAAACGGTTCCGGGATAGTAATCAACCCGAACTTTAGCAACATTTCTTCGCTTATTAATGAAAGATTTGGGGAAGCTGCAGATGCCGAGGCCCGGTATAGGTCTTGAGGATACTATATAATCAGTTTTCAGATTATAATGGTCTTATCCATGGTCCATTGCCCAAAAGCAAGATGATATTGTAACGTTCCCCATTTTTATCTTTGATTCATCAGATCTGATTGTTTATCCAAGAAACTCAAGCAGGGGCCTAACCTTTCAACCAGTTAGTTCTCCTGACAATTGAATATCTTATCACGTTCTCAAATATCCCCAATGTGGTGAAAAAGGTTTCATCAGGTGATTTGATCCTCACTCCTCTAATTAATTAGCAGCTAAATTATTATTCTCCTAAATTAATTATGTACTAACGATGTCTCTTCCCGATCAACCCGCACGTGATCTCTACCGAATCTGGATGCGGATCATGAACAAACTCAACGAGTCTGAGAGTATTCCCCGGAAATTCGGCGTTGATATCCCGTTATATCCATCTGAAATTCATACTATTCAGGTCATAGGCGATCACCCTGAGGCTAATGTCAGGACAGTTGCAGAACACCTGGGTGTTACTCCGGGTGCAGCATCCCAGACAATAACCAAGCTCTCCAGGCGTGATCTGGTCACAAAGGTCAGAGGACTGAAAAATGAAAAAGAAGTTCACCTTGTACTGAACTCCTCGGGGAGAACTGCATACGAAACACACGAAACCGTGCATGAAATGGTCTTTCAGAAGATCGCTGAACGAATAGGTCCTCTCTCTTCTGATCAGTACAGGTTTCTTGAACATGTTCTCCATGCTGTGGAGTCGGTTTATGATGAGCGGATAGAGGAAGTAAGGCGTGAGATGAAAGACATGAAAACCCGCAAGGAGAAGAAATTATGAGTCAGATAAGGCAGATAGGCCAGTTGACCCTGGCACATCTGGTGAATGATATTTATGCCCCTGTTCTGATGGCTCTTCAGCCTGTTCTGATCACGATGTACGGATACAGTTATTTTCAGGCAGCCTTATTGCCTGTAACCCATAGTCTTGTTTCATCACTGCTTCAGCCGGTCTTTGGACATCTTGCTGATACCAAGGGGCTGCGGGTGAGTGTGGGGCTCTCTATTCTGCTGTCTGGAATCGGTGTTTCACTGCTAGGTCTTGTTCCTGATCAGTATACGGTTATGCTCATGTGTGTCCTCATATCTGCTGTTGGACATGCAAGTTTTCATCCCGGAGCGCTATGTAAAGTCTCTGCCCTTGCAACCGGTCAGTCCCGTGGCCGGCTTACCTCGTTCTTTGTAGTGGGTGGTAACATGGGTATGGCCCTTGGCCCGATCATCGCCGGTATCGTGCTTACATCCGGAGGTATTCCATTGGTAACCGCGTTGATCGTTCCTTCGATACTGGCTGCTGTAGTCCTCTATGTTAAACCCATTCCTGATGTCTGCCCGGTGGTACAGGAGAAGAAAAAGTCAGGTGATGAGGACTGGAACCCTGTAAAACTGCTCTTTGCCGGCTCGACACTCAGGTCCTGGGTCACGTTCGGGGCAATGACATACTTCCCGACTTTTCTGGTACTTCAAGGTTATCCTCTGATAGAGGCGACAACCCTGGTCAGTATCATGCTGGTAGCCGGTGTTGTTGGTCAGATCAGTGGTGGAATCCTCTCAGACCGTATCGGGAGAAAAAAAGTGGTTGTTATCACCACAGTGGCTTCCATCCCGGCCTTTGTCGGTGTCCTGATGACGCATGGAATAGTTCTGATCATCTGTATGCTCCTGTTCGGGTACCTGCTCTGGGCTTCGTTTGCAGTAACCATAGCAATGGCACATGAACAGGTTCCCTCGCAGATCGGGCTTATATCTGGATTATTCCTTGGCATAGCCATGGGAGCTGGCGGGATAGGTGTCTCGATATCAGGAGCGATTGCAGATCAGATTGGGTTGATGGCAACTCTTGCATTCTTCCCGTTGCTGCTTATTGCAGCCAGTATCCTCTTTATGATGGTCAGAACACCTGACCGTAATAAAACTTCAGAATAAAAAGCAGGGTCTGCGATCCTGCGAAAAATATTCTCTTATTTGCAATAATCCTTGGATCAGAGTTTATAGATCTTAAGTTCCGTATTTTTCTGTGATTGTAATCTGCAGGAAGAACCTTTATGCTATTTCTGATCGTCTATAGAGTAGCCGAAAATATCCAGTGAATTCTGTCATGACTAGTGTCTTGTATGTGGATGATGAGGAGTCACTTCTTGATATCGGTAAGATCTTCCTCATGCGGATAGGGGGGTTTAATGTCACCCTGGCTGACTCTTCATCGAAAGCACTCGACCTCCTTAAGGAGCAGCAGTTTGATGCCATTATATCAGATTATCAAATGCCTGGAATGGATGGAATTGCCTTTCTTCAGGAGGTCAGACAGAAGCATGGTGAAGTTCCGTTTATTCTATTTACCGGGAAAGGTAGAGAGGATGTGGTCATTCTCGCCCTCAACAATGGAGCTGATTATTATTTACAGAAAGGAGGAGATCCACAGGCCCAGTTTACCGAGCTCGTTCATAAGGTAAACCATTCTGTCAAACGCAGGGAAACTGAAATAGCCCTTCAGGAGAGTGAAGAGAAGTTTCGCGTTCTTGCTGAGAATGCTCCGGCAGCCATAACCATAGTTCAGGACGGCCTGGATGTTTTCGTGAATAAATACTCAACACTCATGACCGGGTTTAAGAAGGAGGAGTACCTGAAACGGGATTATATCAGTTTCATCCATCCAGAATCTCGTGATCTAATAAGAGAGCGGAGTGCTGCACGACTTAGAGGAGAGGATCTTCCAAACCGGTATGAGGTCAGGTATCTCACCAAGAACGGGGATGCCCGCTGGGCTGATCTCTCGGCAAATAAGATCACATATCGGGGGAGGCCGGCCCTGATCACAATGTTTGTTGACATTACTGATCGTAAGGTTGCCCTGGATGAATTGCAGGCTGCCAATGAGGAACTTACAGCAGCCCATGAGGAACTCCAGGCACAACTGACTGAACTACGTAACCAACAGATCAGACTCGCTGAGAGCGAACAGATTTACAGGAATATCATTGACAAGATCCCGGATCCCTATTGCCGAACTGATATGACCAGCCATCTTCTCCTTGTCAACCCGGCATTTGCCAGAACATTCGGGTACCAGACAACCGAAGAACTGATCGGGAAGAAGATATCTGATCTGTTTTCTATAGATCCCGATGAGTTAGCCCAGTTTATTGAAATGCTCAAGAAAAATGG
>QKDV01000017.1 GCA_003251955.1 Methanospirillum hungatei | reverse complement strand
TATGCAGGAAGTATCTCAAGGGAATGTTCCATTGCGATATACCGGTAAAGTCCTGGTTTTAGTCCATCAACCCGGTTAACTGCGATATAGGTATCAACAGCATGGCAGCATCCTGCAGACGGCACGGTTCTGAATGCTCCACCTGGAAGTGCCCACTTCACACCTGCAGTGCACCAGAGAAGATACGAGAGTTCTGGGAGTTTCAGTGATTCATCAGTATATTCTCGCAGACTTTCCCTGAGTTCAATCGCTTCAGAGAGATCGAGTTCATGAATCATCTCACGGTCAGGATCAGGCAGGGTAATGAGGTCACCGGCTGGTTCTCCTTCAAGTTCAGGCTGGTCAAGCCCTTTCATCTCATCGGTAGTGATCTGCTCGTCCCCGTACCTGGTTGCCTCAATAAATTCTGTCCCCTTCATGATCTGATCCTCTGCGTCTTACTGATTGTCTGTTCTCCGTATTCACTCCCGGGATCAGGAGTCGGCATCTTGGAAATTGTTTCTTCAGGAATTCCTATTTCTGGCAGCCCTGCCTCGATTTTCCAGGCGTCTGAAGACAGGAATGCCATAAGCGGAGAGATTGCTTCGGTTACCGCAGGTGTATTCCGGAAGAGAAGCATCGTCAGTTCACCATCACGGCACCCGACTGCCACAGACCTGATCTGATCCCTGCATCCAGACTTAAGAAGCTTTGATACATTACTCTCGCTGGTTGTTGCAGACCCGGTGATAAAGATACCATGACATGTCCCTTTACAAAGGGCTGCTGCCGCCCCAATTGCAGAGAGAGGCCGTATGATCAGATGGGAGGTGTAGGTGATAAACATGGCCTGGAGATGATCGGTGAGCGAGTCTGATATTCCTGCGATGAGAATGCTCTGCTCATTCTGGTGTTGCCTGGTGAGTCTGACCGTGACAGCAATACCTTCCCGGTATCCTTCTTTGACAGCAGGAATATGAAGCACTGCATTGGATCGCACTGCCTGCATCTGGCCTGCAGCACCCCGGGGTCGTGGAAATACATAATCTTCCCCTAGTACCCGGACAATCGAGACAGGTATGAACTCGTCGATTCCTCCATCACTAGGGATTGGCTCAGCGGTAAGTGCCGAAGACTCCGGGTTCTGTTGGAGGTCAACCCCCCAAAACCGGAGGAGAGGGATCACAATCTCGCGCCACGATGTCAGCGATGCCATCGGTTGTCCGGGAAGGCCGATCACCGGTGTTGTGTCAATCTTTCCACAGAGGACGGTCTTGCCTGGACGCATGGCAACCCCATGAAAGAGGATACTACCCAGTTCTTCGATAACTTCACGGGTATGATCGCGTCTTCCCCCGGATGAGCCTGCAGATATGAGAACCAGGTCACAGTTTTTTGCGGCTGTGCTGATTGCATCCCTGATCTTATCAGGATCATCAGGAATAATTGAATATCGGACCGCTTTAATTCCCACCTGAATGAGGGAGGCAGCAATCACCGCAGTGTTGCTCTCTCTGACCTGACCTGGCTTTGGATCCTGATCTCCATGGACCAGTTCATCACCGGTAGGGATGAGCCCTACAACAAGGGACCTGACCTCCACCTCCCTGATTCCGTATGTGATGAGTGCACCAAGGTCTGATGGAATTATTCGATGACCAGGATGGAGGATGAGCCGTCCTGCTTTGACCTCTTCACCAGGCTCCCTGATGTTCTGGCCTATTCTGGCTGGACGTCGAATCTGAAAATTTTCCCCGCCCTCAAACCAGATCTCCTCAGATGCAATAACAGCATCGAACATTGGTGGAACAACCTGGCCCGTGCTGATACTGACTGCATTTGTAAGTTGGATCGGATTCTGGTCCCGTGCATCAAGTGTTTCCTGACTCGTTACGGCAATTCCATCCATTGATGCCAATCTTGCAGCAGGAATTGTTGCATTGGCATATACCGGTGAAGCAAGAATCCTGCCGGTAGCATCATCCACAGTAACGATCTCACGACGGTCTGGTAGTGGAAACGATGTTGTCAGGATGGTTATTGCTTCGGAGAGTGATATCTTGCTCAGATATCTCTTCACCAGAGCATCACCTCAACCTCATCACCAGCCTCGTATCCATCGTCTCCTGCCGGGATCCTGATAATACCGTCACTCCAGGCAAGCGTATTCATAAGACCTGACTTGCCCAGCACAGGTGTTGCACAGTCCCCTTCAATCCTGACCCGCAGGTAATGTTCACGCCCCTGTTCAGACGGGACACTGGTTGCCATCCTGATCTTCTGCTTGTATATCTTTTGACAGGGGGAGCCTTTGAGCGCCTGGAGCAGATGAATGACCACGAGAGAGAGAACCATGAATGTGGAGGCAGGATGTCCAGGAAGGCCGATTACAGGAACGTCCTGGATTTTGCCAACGATTGTTGGTTTTCCCGGTGCTATTGAGATCCCATGCACAAAGACCTCACCAAGTTCTTCGATTGTTCTGGCAGTGATATCGTTCCGATCTTTTGAACTCCCGCCACTTACAATGACAGCATCACACTCCCGGGCTGCCCGTGAGATGGTCTCCCGGAGTTCGTCCGGATTATCACGGATAATCCCGTAGCGAACCGGTATTGCCCCCTGCCTGCGTGAGAAGACAGTGATCAGGTATGAGTTCACCTCTCTGACCTCTCCCGGCCGTGGTATCGCCTCTGCGGGGACAAGTTCAACACCGGTTGAGATGATCCCGATGACCGGTTTCTTCCTGACTGTAATCTGGGTTTTTCCTATTGATGCCAGGACCCCGATGTCCTGGGGACGAAGGATCCAGCCGACCGGATAAATAAGGTCAGACGCCTTGAAGTCTTCATCACGCCGGATGATATTCTCTCCCACGATTGCAGGCTTTTTAATCAGGATGGTATCTCCGAACCGCTCGGTGTACTCAACCATCACAACGGCGTCAGCTCCTGCCGGAATCTGACCACCGGTTGGTATGTACATACAGGTTCCAGGAGTTACAGTCAACTCAGAAGGGGTCCCCATTCTGACTGAACCAAGACAAGAGAGGTTTATTGGTGATGAATCAGAGGCTGACTGAATGTCGTCAGTAATGACTGCATACCCATCACGCCAGGATCTCTCAAACCCGGGAATATCAGTGAGAGCAACGACGGGTTCGCTCAGTGTTCTTCCGTCACCGTCATCGATCGGTATTGTCTCGGTTCCAGTCTGGTGTGAAATACTCCTTACGATTCGAACCGCTTCTTCGATCGGCACTACATCAAAATAATACTCAGATGAAGCACCCTGACCTGATTCTTCTGGCCTAGACATATATTATCTTTCGCCGTGCCCTACTGGCAGTATCAACGGTCATTCCTGCCCAGTTTCCACAGGAAAGGAAAGAGATATGGTTCAAATGACTATACCCGAGTTCAGAGTACATATGTATTTTTTTACCTGCGTGGATATAACCAGTTCCAATTACAGTCCTACCAGATCATAACTTCGACCCGGTCTCCAACAGAAAAGCCCCTGCCGCCTGCAGGGATCTTCACAATACCATCACTCTGGGAGAGCATATGAATGAGACCGGCCTTTCCAAAGACTGGTGTTGCCTGGTCATCAGTAATGGTGACCCTGATATATCGGTCACTATCCCTGCTGGCGTGCAGATTATCAGTGAGCTTGACAAACTTGCGGTACACCTGCTGGTTTGGCGATCCTTTCATCGCCTGAAGAAGGTGAATCACCACAAGCGTGAGCACCATAAAGGTGGCAGACGGATGTCCCGGGAGCCCGATTACGAGTACCGAATCTATCTGTCCGATGGTGGTCCGCTTTTCAGGAGCAAAGGAGATTCCCTCGGTGTAGACCTTCCCAAGTTTATGGATGACTTTTGCCGTGATATCATGTTCATCACGTGAACTTCCACCGCTCACAATAATCGCATCACATTCCTGCGATGCCTGCTCTATAAGTTTCGTGAGTTCTTCTGCATCGTCTCTGATGATTCCATATCTTACCGGGATGGCACCCTGCCGTTTACAAAAAGCGGTGACAAGATAAGAATTGACCTCCCTGACCTCACCTGACTTTGGGATAGACTCTGATGGTACAAGTTCCCTTCCCGTTGAGATGATACCAATGACCGGTTTCTTCCTGACCTTGACACGGATTTTGCCGATTGATGCTAGGACTGCGATATCCTGTGGCCGGAGAATCCATCCTGCCGGATACACCGGTTCGCCCTTTCTGAAGTCTTCATCCCTTCTGGTGATATTAACTCCGGGAGATACCGGGTGTTTTATTGTGATAGTGTCTCCCTGCACAAGGCAGTTTTCTGCCTGAACAATGGTGTCTGCACCATCAGGAAGTTTTCCACCGGTCTGGATAGAAACGGCCTGACCATGCGAGATAGCGGAGACCGTTGAAAGACCTTTTGTAACTGATCCAGTGAGGGTGAGAATGCAAGGGGAGGTCAGGGCATCAGATGTATCAGAAGAGATTATGGCAAAACCGTCCATGGTTGCCCGTTCAAATCCGGGCAAGTCAGCCAGAGCATAAATTGACTCACTCAGAGTCCTTCCATCTGCCTCGTCTGTTGGAATTGTCTCGGTCCCGGTCTTATGGGCTATAGAGCGGACGATCCGGACCGCTTCTTCAAGAGGAACAGTACCAGGATCAGAGGATGCATCGCCTGGTACTGATTTTTCTGTGTTAACTAACACGAACTGATCAGCCCAGCGGGCCTCCGTCTGATACATGGTCCATGGAATCGGCATGAGGTAAAATGATTGTTGATTTCATGGGTACATATATACTCAATCGGAGGACTCCGTTAGCGAAATGTCTTTATTATTATCCACAAAGTTAACAGATTATCTTTCACACCCGGAAAGAAATGTGATGCAGCTGAAAAAGCTTTAAAAGATCAAATCTGACGGTTTTTTGGTCGCTCAACCTTCACAAAAGCCGACTTTGGTTCCTTACATGGAGGACATCGCCATGTATCAGGCAGCTTGGTGAACGGTGTTCCGGGCGGAATATTCTGGGTAGGATCACCTAACTCCGGATAATAGTAGTACCTACATGGATTACACCGGTATACATCCATGTCCGGGTTGGAGGTTGAGGCTACTTTCTTCACCATGTAATGCTGTATATTAGATTCATAGATTCATATGTTTTATGGAGCGGATTTTACAATAACTCAATATACCTAACTTTTTTTGATGATAAACATTAATGATCTCATATATCATTTTAGACTGTTCAGCAATTGTTACAAAATCATGCCCGGTTTATCCTTCATTTCATCGGTTCGTTCCTCTTTCAGACATCTCACAATATCATGCCGTCATCCAGATCTACCCGATTAAACAATAGATAAGAACACACTTGAAACAAAACTCCTCTGATTTCGATAACTATCAGATCATATATCAGAAGGTTCACTGGCATGACACTTTTTACAGTGTACTATGACTAGAAAAAAGGATTATCTGGAAAGGCTGTCAATAAGCCGGGATACCTGCATAGGTTTCAGATCGATACCAAAGGTTTTCTTTATGTATTCCCTGACATTCTGAACACTTGGCTCTTTCATCTCTTTTAATTCAGTGGCTAACTGTTCCAACTGTTTTTCAGAGAGTTTTGCCTTTCGTTCAGATTTAACTGCAGTTGCCCCTTCCCCGCCCTCAGGCTGAGCAGCAGTGAGATAGATCTTTCCGTAGATGATCTCGCCTTTCTTCTTGCCGTGGCGCTCTCCAAGGTCACCGTAGTAAACCTGGAAGTTCATCTTCTTCCCGTCAAGTTCGATCTCTTCAGTGTGGTCGTATTTGAATGAGGGCATCATCCGCTCAACACCGCCAAGGCAGTAGATATCTCCCTTGACCATCTGTCCACCGACACGGCCTTTTGCAATACCCCGGACGATGATGGTCCCGCCTTCTGCATGGGTTGCAAGGTGAACATCAGCGTTTCCACCGATATCGATGGTTCCACCGTTGATGTTTGAACCGACATCAGAGCCTACATTGCCCTTGACAACGATCTTTCCACCCTGCATACCACGCCAGTCACCACGGTAAGCTGCACCAATGTAGTTCTTTGCATCTCCTTCGATGATCAGTTCTCCGCCTTTCATCGCGATTCCTGCAAATGAGTCGACACTGCCCTTGACAAGGAGTTTTCCCCCTTCCATCCAGGCACCGACGTACATATCTGCATTACCCAGAACCTCAACTTCACCGGCGGTCATCTTCATCCCGATGTACTTGACCTTGCTGACATCACCTGCAACGACGATCTTCGTCTCTGCAGCGGTAGCTCCTGCCTTTCCTTCAACAGTGAAGTAGTCTGAGATTTTGTAGGTCTGGTTACCCATGTGGACAGAGAGATCGCCGATCTCCTGGTTGCTCTTTCCTGCAAACACATCAGGGGAGATGTGTTCAGCTTCAAGGTAAAGTTCTGGAACGACTTTTGAGGTAAGTTTTACAGTATCCATTTCCCTTCCTCCTCAGTTCTCAACCTCGATCACGTACGGGTTAGCAACGTAGTGGTCTGAAACTTCGTAGTTGTTCAGGTTGACACTGTAATACTTCAGGAACTTCATCTGGACATCGCGCTCAACCTGTGTGTTGGTTGGAACTTTTGCATCAACCCAGAAGGTCCGCTTGTTTCCGTTGCTGATGATCTCACCGTTGTCGACAACGAGGGTTCCGGCCTTAAAGACATGAGTTGCAGCACTGAATGCCTTCTCGATCTCTTCCGGATCCTTGATCTTGCCTTCGTTGATGTCATAGATAACAACATCTGCATCCATGCCCGGAGCGAGACCTCCGCACATGTCAGTAAGACCGAGTGCCTTTGCCGGACCTGCACGGGTCATCTGAGCGAGTTCATAGAAGTTGATCTCACGGTCGAGTGATCCGAGGGTGGTTGCAGCCATGACCTTGTCAGAGTTCTTGAAGCCCTTGAGCATCTCCTGCCTTGACTTGTCAGACATGAGCCACTTGAAGATCCGCGGGTACCGGGTGAATGGTCCTGCGTTCGGGTGGTCGGTTGTGATAAAGGTCCTCATCGGGTCTTTTGAATAGAGTGCAAGTTCAAGACCGATAGCCCACTGGATTGCACAAACCTTGATCTTCGGGTCGTAGATGTATGGCACAATACCTGAGCTGGTCTCAAGTTCAACATCCACATTTGCCCACTTAAGGTGGTTAAGAGTGGTCAGGTGGTGTTCGAACGGACCGTCTGCGGTCATTGTGGTGGTTTCGTCAAGAGTCACACAGCCGAGGTCAATGGTCATATTCTTGTTTGAATTGACGTAGTCCATGACTTCCTTGGCTTTGGACTCGAAGTTAGCCCAGCTGTCTCCACCGTAGGAGTGGAACTGGACGTGGGTGTGGTGGAAGACCTGCTCACGACCAAACTTGTTGTTTGGCTTTACACCCTGGGCAAGTTTGAAGGTATCAAGGGTGTCCTTGTAGTTGCCTGGATTTCCAAGATTGTTGGTGTGAACGTGGATTGAGTGTGGGAGCCCCATCTTTTCGTTTGCAGTGAGGAGCCCTTTCATGATCTCTGCAGGGGTAATATCGAAGTATGGGACCGGGTCGTGAATTGTCGTACAGTTCTCTCCCCATCCCCAGGCTTCAGAACCACCCGGGTTCACGATCTTGATAGCATATCCCTTGGTGGTCTTGAGCAGCCAGGAGATGTATGCCATGACATTGTCCATCTCGTTGTTCTTGAGGTACTCAAAGACGAACCAGTTGTTACCAAAGACCGGGAATGCACCCTCGTCGATGATTGGGGTATCCTTGATCTCCTCATGCACGTGACGGGCGTAGAGCGGGGGCATTGCTGCCTCCATGACGGTGGTGTATCCCATCTTGGCATACTCGTACCCGGTCTTGAAGGTGGTAGGGATCGAGAATCCTCCAGCCATACGGGTGTTCTTGCCACCTGGCTGGTATGTAAAGAGCTTGTCTTCTGGTCGGTAGTTACGTCCCTCGTTGACTTTTGGTCCGGCAACGTGTGCATGAATCTCTACTGCACCGGCCATGACAGTCTTACCCTTTGCGTCGATTGATTTTGCCTTGGAGGAGACCTTGTCTACGATCTTGCCGTCCTTGATACAGATATCCTTGACTTCGCCTTTGACCTCGGTCTTCGGGTCATAGACGGTTCCGTTTTTTATGATATATTCGCTCATGTTCTCTCCCTCTAGTTAGCCTTGAGCTCCTTGACCCGTTCCAGAACTGCAGAGAGGAACTGCTGGTCAGTCATCATGCCCTCTGGTGGTTCTACGACTTTACGTGCTTCAATCGGAACGTTGTCCATACGATAGCAGTTGCCACCTACCTCAACACCAACGAAGGCTACCGGAACGTGAACATCACAGATCTCGGTTGTCGGGGTGATGTGCGGGTCGATTGCAACAGAGGGAAGCCGTGAGATCTCTTTGACACATCTCATTGGGAAGTGTGCACCCGGGTCGCTGCCGAGAACAAAGATTGCATCTGCTTCCTGGCGTTTGAGAACCTCGATGGAACCGGTCTCTCCAGGGTTGTACCGTGCAAATCCACGTGAAAGGTCAACAGAGTATGGGAATCCATACTGCCATCCAAGGACCTGGCCAGATCCAGTAACATTGTAGTGGCCACGCATTGCAACGATCGAGAACTTGGTGTAGTCGTTGAGATCCTTGGTCAGACAGATTGCGGCATCGATGTTGTGATCTTTTCCGAGTGACTGGGTAACACCCATTCCGAAGAAGATTACTCCGAACCGTCCTGACTTGAGAACGTCAACAGCCTCATATACTGTCTCTTTAGGAACACCTGCAATGACATCTCCTGCAAGAGGCTCGCCACGGATTGCAGCGCGAAGTGCCTGGAGAAGTTCGTAGTCGTATCCCTGCTCTACCTGAAGGTGAATATCAGCAAGGTTTGTAGTGTCAGTTGGACGTGGGTCAACGACGATGATCTTCCTCTGTTTTGCTCCCTTACCGGTGAAGTATCCACGGGGGAAGATAGAGTACCTGGACATGTGACGTGGATGAGCGTGTGCCGGGTTGCATCCCCAGAAGATGATCCGATCTGCACGGTTCTTGACTTCTCCAAGTGTACAGCTTGGGATACCCACATTCTGGACTGCAATAAGGGTGGTTCCGTGACAGACTGCTGCTGTGTTATCAACAATACCACCACAAAGTTCTGCAATCTCATGACCTACGCTATCAGCCTCGCACGAGGTTGAAGACCAGCCATACATCAATGGCTTTTTGGCATTCACAAGGATCTTGGCAGTGTGCTCGATTGCTTCTTCATAGGTGATCTCTTTGAAGGAGCCATCTTCCTGCATCTTACGTGGCCGGGTAACCCGGTGTGAATGGTCGGAGGAGTGAATGAACTTCTCTGCCCCGATAGCACAGGCGTTATCTACACCCAGGATCTTCTTTCCTTCATCATCTGTGGTGACGATAAGATCATCACAGAGAGTACCACAGAAAGGACAGACTACATCAGTGATTGTTTTTGACATCAGTTATCACCAAAACAGTATTCGCGGACGAGATCAACTGAAGAGAGGACTTTTTCTTCAGGTGCTGGTTCAACAGTTACCGTAACTCCTTTGAAAGTGGGCATTCCAGTTGAGTAGGTCTCGGTACTGGTGACTTTGTTAGCCCACGGTCCCATAGGAATAAAGGCCATACCCGGGTGTGGGCCCTGAGTTGCAGATATTGCTTTAACTACAACATTTCCGAACTCACTTGACACTTTTACATTAGTGTTCTTCATGATGCCAAGTTTCTTGAAATCGGCTTCATCCATCTCGATGATTCCACAGGCAAGGCGGTAATTATTCTTCTCCTTACCACCTTCCATAGAGACACCCTGCTGGATGGTGCGACCAGATATCAGGTTGATCGTAATCGAGCTCATTATATTCCTCAATTGGATACAGATGCTCTGCATGTGGTCAGTTGTAGTATCCGGGTTGATCCTGCCATGCTGTGACTTGCATGCCGGTACTGATGCTACTCTGTCACGTTACAGTACAAGAACTTCTTCTGCGTAACTATATAATTGGATCTTTTTCCCACGTGGAAATTGGTGAATATTGGTGATCCCCACCCCGCAAGTAAAATAAAATATTTAAAATTTGAATAGAAGTTATCCATTTCAGAAAAATGGAGTTATGCGCCTTATCGCATATGATTTACCAGCAGAGGGCATTAAATATTTATATGAGAAATCTTTTTTTCAGATTCATCTATCAACCGCCGGCCCGTGCCGCCGTCGTTGATTATTTATAGTGAAAATATAAAGTCCAGACTTCAAGAATATATAATAGAATCCGGATCAGATCTACAAATCCTTCATGGCACGTAATTGATATAGCATGGTGAGAAATTTGTACTTGCAGTAAATACTGCATTTTCCTCGGTAGGCAGAATCACCATGAAGTATGAACTCGGGAAACACCTCATGGTTCGGGTTGATTCTGCCTTAACACCTTAAACATGCTGCTCGAATTCACGCCATCGAGCACTACATCATAGCGCCCATCACCATATAAAGGTGATGTCTTTTTCCATCAATTATGTTGAAAAAACGGTGTGCCCACACACACAGGTAGATTTTAATTGATTTACTTTTGAATTATTAAATGTATTATGATTGATAAAAGCCTGCGATAGATTATTGAGCCCACTTGCGAATTCCACTGTTATATCAACTGATTTCAAATAGTAATGAGTTCTCAATATGATTTCCAGTAAAGGGGTGCCGCAATCTGATTAATTGAAGGTGAAGATCAAGATACGCAATTTGTAAAAATTGTAAACTTTCCAAGAAATATATTAAACTTAGTTGCCAGATTTTCATTAAAATGCAACACATCTAAGCCTACTTTTTCAGGGATCAGAAACAACGATGCTTGGATTTTGAAAAGACAAGATCCAAGAATTATCATCCAGGGGATTTTATGCCTGTTTACCTATCAATTGATGACACCGATACGCTTGAGTCTATTGGCACAGGCCGGCTTGCACGTGAAATTGCAGAGAACCTTGGAGAAACATACCCAGTAATCTGTGTGACCAGGCACCAGTTTTTTCTCCATTCTGATATCCCATATACTTCACATAATAGCGGTGCCGTCATTCATCTGGCAGATATTCCATCGCATAATTTACCACTCCTTTTTGAAAAAGTCAAACATCTGATGAAAGAGAGATTTGTTGAAGGAAGTGATCCGGGAATTGCCCTTGCAGGAAGTGACCAGGTTACTCCAGCTATGGTTGCATTCGGAGTTGATGCAAAATATCATGTTGTCACCCAGGAACGGGCACGAACCATAGCACATCATGCAGGAATTCTTCTTGAGGGTCTCGGAGGGACCGAAGGAGGGGTTATTGGGGCCCTTGGGGGGATCGGACTTGCAGCAAGCGGATCTGATGGGAGGTATCTTCAGATAGGATCAATTCGTGACATGAGAGGAGATCAGACTGCAGAAGAACTACTGAAGAGAGGAATTGACCAGATCGTAACCACAGATGGAAAGGCTATCACTGAAGGCTTGATTGTAATACCAAAATTTCCTCAACCAGCCCGAATTCTGGGCAAGGCAGTTCTTCTGGTTCAGGAGATGGAGACTGGCCTTACCCTGTTTAAACGGGATTAACAGTCCCAAATATTCACAAATAGAGTGATTTTTCATTAGGATCAACCTCCTGGTGAAGAGAACCATCACTAATTTAGATTTTCAAACTAAAATGGAGCCAAGTGAATGGTAGTTACTGCCATATAGGCGTCCCAGAATTTTCATGCTTCCGCGATTTTACAGATTTGCTGAAAGATTTCAGGGCCGAAAAGAGCAGAGGCATCATTAGAGAATTCCTCATTCATTATCTTGATAATCTTCATGGAGCCTTCATTTGTTGTATGAATGCCCACTCTTTCTTCCCGGGTAACCAGATTCTGTTCTTCCATCATTGCAAAATAGGGTAGTATATAATAGTGAGGTACATTGAGATACTCTGCAAGTCTCCTTGTTGTCGGAAATCTGATTCGAATTCCTTTATCAGTAAACGTCAGGCTGATTGCATGCTCTTCTATAAAAAAAAGTTTCACAGCCGCCTTAAATAAAATTTCCACCGAAAGAGCTGGCATACCTTACGTACTATATGTGATCTAATGATACATTATTTGCGAAAAATTAGTGCTTTTTTTTGTGTTCATCAGGAACTTGTTCAAGATAAACAATTTCAGCGCCAACATCCTTTGCGATCATCTCCATCTCAACTTTTCTAAAATGAGTCGCTTCGATCTGCAATTGACCACCTGTTACTGCAACAATTCTGAACTGTGGCTGACGAACACCTTCTCCAACCTTCTGACGTTCCCTGACGTAAATCTTCATCTGCTTCACCTCGTGATTTTCGCAGCATAACAACTGATTATATCAACTGTTATATCAGCAGATAATATGTATACTCCCTGTATACTTAATACTATCTATGAGTTACAGCTCAAGAGAAAAGATATCCCTAGTTTTATATTGGAGGAGTTGAATTAGGATCAGAAAAAATCTTTGATATATATAAAGATAGGCCTCCGTTCCAGATCTATCTCGTATTTTTCGTAGTTGCAGAGGTAATTCAAGGTATGACTTTTTACCGAGACATTTTCTCAATTTTGTCGATAAACTAGAATCATCCTTCAACACTTTGATGTCATTATATGAACTCTATGACATCCCTAATATTGATGAAAAGTAGTACTATCCTTCCTTACAGACACTGGTACCATCCTTATAGCCCAATTTTTCTGTGATAAATTGTATAAATCTTAAAAAAATTGACTAACTCTATGATAACAACCGTTCAACTATCCAGATGGAAACACTGTGATCTATACGAACAGAATAGATGGGCATGAACACCCTGATAGTTCATTAAATGTCGGTAGATCATCACGAGCGATAGTCCTCGGTAAATCCC
>QKDV01000088.1 GCA_003251955.1 Methanospirillum hungatei | reverse complement strand
CAGAGCTGCAGCACCAAGGGATGCGCAGATTAACCCTGGTGAAAGAGGACTTGCCTGTGTGGATGTTGCAGACGCAGCTGGTGGACGTGCATATGTTTTCTTTGGATGCGGAGTGAAGACCGGCGTCGGCTCATCAGTCACTTCCTGGGTTGGTATCGGGGTTACAACTGATGTTTCAACCTCAGTGGGCTCTTCAGTCGGTTTTGTGGTTTTGATGTCGTCCAGTTCTTCTAGTTCTTCTGTGGATAACTTCTTCGTCTTGTTGGACTTTTCTTGCGGTGTCTGTTCTTCAGTTGATTTTGTGGTCGTGTTACCGTAGAGTTCTTCCAATTCTTCCAGGCTTAACTTCTTTTGCTTGCCGGACTTTTCTTGCGGTGTCTGCTCTTCAGTCACCTCTTCTAAAATATCATCTGTATTTTTTGAAGACTTCTTCTCGGTTGTGACGCTCTCTGTTGTCACATCCTCCTCTTTGTCCTTACTGCTCTTTACCGGCTTTTCAGTCTCAGTCTCCTTTGGTTTCACCCCTGTCTTGCTGAGTGTATACGTCCTCTCTTCGGCGATAGTTGCTCCTGAATCAGGATTGTTCTCATTGATATCGTTGACATTGGTGACTGCAGAAATTGTGTATTCTCCGTCAGGGAACTTCTTCTCATCAGAAGTATCCCACACGACTCCGGTGTCATAGGGTGACGTGTAGACGTACACATTATCGAGGTTGAATTCGCCTGTCTGTGCTGATTTAAGTGAGTGATACACGGTGTCATTCGGGCCGGTGAGGTTGATGGACACCGGGGCACCTGAAGATCCTGCCCGTTGGCTTATTCCTGCAAGATTGGTTGTTATCTTGAATGAGACGAGGTTTCCGCGTTTTATGTTGTCAGGGTCGGTGTCTATCCCGTTCTCAACCAGGGCCACCTCAAACGTGGGTTCTTCAACAATGAAGACCGGTTTTTTGGTGACCAGGGCGTACCATTGCCCGGTGTGGCCCTGGAATGTGTCAGTATCAACAGTAAAATGTTTGGCATCCGCTACCCTGGATCGGGCGGTAGGCGTTCCCTGGGCGTTTCCAGACTCCCACCAGGCAATTTCATCTCCGGTATGAACATCACAACCTGAGATGTCGAGATCAGCCTCGCCGACATATACTGTCCCCCCATTGGGTACTTTGTTATCTGCTGCGAGAACTGCAGGAACAAGCAGGAGTCCTATGAGAATAATAAAAGGAATGAGGATGCGTTCTGTCATACAATGATCCTAGCTACGTGTGCCGTTTTGCGGCATTAGGGTTATGGCACATGATAACTGTTGTACGTGGTACTCAAATATCAGACTGACCCACATTTCTGCACGCATTTTAGTCTTCTCATCCTGGGTGTCGTTTTTCTCCTTATCACCGTAAGACAGATCGGGAGGTTTACCTTCCGGATTTGGCAGGTGATGACTGTAGGGGCAGTTCTTGTACTTCTCTCCGGGGAGATCAGCCTCCCTGAAGCCATATCTGCGATCAATCCGGATGTGATGGTGTTTCTCTTTGGGATGTTTGTCGTAGGTGAGGCTGTCTCTGTAAGTGGTCTTCTGGCCCTGATATCTGATAATATTTGCCAGGTTGCTAAAACCCGGGATCGATTGCTGGTCGTTTTTATCGGTGTAATGGCTGTATCATCTGCATTCCTTATGAACGACACAGTTGCAATCATCGGCACTCCACTCGCACTCTCACTTGCCCGCCGGTATCATATCTCTCCTGTAGCAGTACTCCTGGTTCTTTGTTTCTCTGTGACTACCGGGAGTGTTGTGAGCCCTATAGGAAATCCCCAGAATTTCCTGGTTACAACATACTGGAATCCCCCAGAACCATTCGTCTCATTTGCCACCGGTCTGCTAGTCCCCACGATCATCAGCCTTGGTCTGGTTGTTCTTCTGATGAGATCCAGGTGGATGATGATAGATAGAGGAACTTTTAATCATCCCGGTATCCCTGTTGAACATGATACCGGACTTTTCAGAGTGACCCAGATCTCCCTGCTGATCCTCTTTTCTCTGATAGGTATCAGGATAGTAGGCTCCTTCTTCAGGGAAGTACCCCTGTTTCCTCTCTGGGCTATTGCCATCTCTGCAGCGTTGCCGATTCTTATTCTAACTAAAAGACGGGCAATGATAGTCAGGCAGATCGACTGGAGAACACTGATCTTCTTTGCTGCAATGTTTGTCCTGATGCAGAGTGTTTATGATTCAGGCTGGTTTCAATCGTCTGTACCGTTTACCGATCTTACCACAATCCCTCTTATCCTCACGGTGAGCATAATCCTTTCCCAGCTGATCTCAAATGTCCCGTTTGTTGCCCTGTTTCAACCGATTATTGCTGCATCAGGGCTTTCTTCCGGATGCATGCTTGCCCTTGCTGCAGGATCAACTATTGCAGGGAATCTGACAATTCTCGGTGCTGCAAGCAATGTTATCGTCATCCAGCAGGCTGAAAAGGCCGGTGTCTCGATCAGGTTTTGTGAATTTCTGAAGGCTGGTCTTATACTGACACTTCTTCAGGCACTTGTTTACGCCCTCTGGTTACTCTATTTCATGTAACTCACGTAAATTGCGGTATTGCATGGCATATCCTTTTATACTCAATCTGAAAACAATTCATGAGCATACTAAACTGGGAATTTTTAGGTATGAGTGGGATTTTGATTGTGGATGACAACCCTGTTCAGCGTGAACAACTTAAAAATATCTTGAATGAAGCAGGATATCCGGTCATCGGATCTGCCTCTTCAGGCACTG
The DNA here is from genome assembly GCA_003251955.1 of Methanospirillum hungatei. GTDB lineage: Archaea > Halobacteriota > Methanomicrobia > Methanomicrobiales > Methanospirillaceae > Methanospirillum > Methanospirillum hungatei_A. Next base: position 720 of record QKDV01000088.1, on the reverse strand, counting down.
AAGCGGTCAGACTTCTCAGGTCTATAAATCCCTCTCTTGTAACACTTGATATCGTGATGCCTGACATGAATGGCATTGATCTTCTCCGATCCATCAGGGCTGCTTATCCCTCAATCCCTGTAATGGTCTGCTCTTCGTTCGGCCATGAAGTAGTGGCAGATCTGGCACGGAGAGCAGGGGCTTTTGCATTCTTTCCAAAACCATATCCCGCACTACGCCTTCTTCAGGAAGTAGAACGAATGATCGGCCCTCCAATGTCAGAAGTAACCGTTTGAACTTTTTTACTCTGTTTATAGGTGAAGGGTCTAAGCAGAATGTATTCTGTGAATAATGTCACAGTTTGAAAATTTCTGGAGAATAGGAGGAAAATCTTAACACGTTCTGGCGGTTATGCCGGCTGAGGAGGTTCCCGTATCTGCAGGAACCTTATATCCGGGGAATATTGTGTCTGGATCGGTGGTGTCCACACGGATCCTCAGCCATGAAGGGTATGGGGTGTATCTGACTCTGTCTGTTCAGTCGTGCATGATTGTATTATGCGGGGAGTGCTGGATGGGGGGGTTGGTTTCTACACGACTGATCAGGGAGGCATGGATTCTGGCAAAAATACCCTCTGATGAAGACGGCATACCGGATGGGTTGGTGTGGGGTTTACATACAACAAGACTCGGGTATCACCTCCTGTTTAGCTGTGCAGGTCTTTGCCTGCGCATGTATAGT
>QKDV01000049.1 GCA_003251955.1 Methanospirillum hungatei | reverse complement strand
TTTGGCAATGGATTATCACTATTCTCTTTCTGGTTTGTGGCATCCCAGATATTTACATGGTAAGTACCAGGGTTGAGTGGTTTTCCATCATCACTCTTCTCGATCAACACACTCCAGGACTTTTCACTCTGTTTGTTCTGCTCAACAGGTTCGGTTACAAGAACGTGATCCTTTGGTATCTCAAGATTCTGTTGTGACTGAGTCCCATCTACATTAAATCTTACAAGATTAATGCCGGTTGGGTGAATGTTCTCTGAAGTTATCGCAACCGGATTAAAGACCACCTTTCCTGTGGTGTCTTCATTGGCAAATTTACAGATCGAATCCCAGTAACTCTGGGGGAAAATTTCAACACCAATCTGTTTACAATTCTGAATTGAGGTGGTTCCAGTGATATTGATCTTCTCTCCACTGCTATAGTCTCCGATAGGATTTACAGTGATTGTCTGATTGGTATCAGCGAATGTGGGAGTTATACAGATACATCCGACGAAAACCAGCCCTATTACAAGAATACAGAATCTCACTAATATTCTGCTTTTCTTCTGCAGTGAATTACTAAGAATTGAATACAACAAATTATCCATTATCATATCGCCTCATTTCCCACAATTAAACGGGAGATGCAGAATAATTTACACAAACGAAGCGGTACAATTTCCCAGTTATTACATAACTGACTTCCTCTGTTCTTTTTAATCTGACACCATTTGAGGATATTACTGGTATCAAAAATTTAGTGCAGGGGCACTGTTAACACGGACAAAATGGGGGATGACACTTGATTTACTTATCATACAATCCAAAAAATTATGAACACGGATCAATATCATTGTTTTACACTTTTTAACCGGGCAGACAAAAGTGAATCTCATCAGATCTGATCAGACCATCCAGGAGATAATGTAAGAGATTTTCAGGTCCATTTGGGAGTTCCCGATACAGGAGATGTAGCTTATCTTCGGGGAACGCTTAAACCAGTACCACAACATACGTTCTTGTTACAGTTGATACGTATGAATCTCCACTATATTCACCGTTGTCTGGCTGCCCTGTTCGTTGTGCTCTGCAGCATAGCGATCATCTGTTTTCCCGTAGCAGCACAGGGAAATGACGCAGCATCAAATCCCCTTGGCGTATTACCATTCCTCGGAGGTTTAGGTTCTTCATCTGAACCAGTGATCATACACTTCTTCTTCAACCCCGGCTGTGGGGCATGCGAGAAGATCCATCCGGTGATGGAGGCATATGCTGCCAACCATACAGATGTCAAGGTTGAGTTCTACAGCCTTGCAGGAAATCAGACCAATATTGATCTCTTCGGAGAATACAAGAAAGCGTATAATGTCACACATGCTTCGGTTCCGATTCTCTACATCGGTACAACTGTCCTGATGGGAGAGTCTGAGATTGAGGAAAAACTCGATTCGACCATTGCAGAGGCGAAGACAGGAGGCCACAAGCGGGGACTTCTCTCAAATACCACACCCGGAGACAGTGAGATCTCATCATCATCCATCAACCCTGGCTTCCTTGTGATAGCAGGAATCGGAGAGGGACTCAACCCATGTGGCCTTCTCGTCCTCGCTCTGCTCCTGGTATCGCTCATGGCCTCACAGTCCCGCCGGACCGTTCTTGCAATAGGGCTTGCATATATCGTTGCCTTCTTCGCAGTCAGGCTTCTTTCAGGGTTTGCCATATTCTCTGTCATCCAGCTCCCCGGCCTTTCACAGACATTCACCCTGATCGCTGCAGCGGTTGCGATCATTGCAGGTATCATCCAGGTTAAAGACGGACTGTCAAAGAAACAGCACCCAATCCTCTCGATACCGACCTCAAAAAAGAGCCTTATCTCATCATACATGAAGAAGGCCAGTGTGCCTGCCGGTCTCGTCGTCGGTGCCCTTGTAGGAATCTACGGTATGGCCTGCACTGCAGGAATATACATCAGCATACTCGGCATGCTGTATAAAGAGCCAGCAGTAGGTATTATCTATCTGATCCTGTACAACATCCTTGTCGTCATCCCCCTGCTTGCCATTCTCCTCCTTGTATTCTTCGGAATCCCTCCGGAGAAGGTCAATGCATGGCGTGACGATCAGAAAAGTATGCTCAGGGTGATGATTGGTGTTGTGATGATCATCATGGGGATCGTTATTCTCATACCAATGCTATAATCTATTTTTTGTCGATTCCGTGCCCATAATGGGTGAGGAGAAAACGCCACACTTTTTCTGACAGAACCCACGCAGCATCAAAATCATGGATGACCTGATCGATAACTTTGATCAGTTCAACAAACCGCGATATGAGTGACGTTTCCAGAAGATGTTAGAATATCAATGCTTCAGAGGATTTTATCACCGAGATAAGGGCCATATACATATCCACATGGAATATACTCTTACTTCTCCATCGTAACCTCCCATTAATAGCTCTGGAATATGCAGATTTTCAAGGTGGTAGATAAAGGAGTGCCAAAGTGATTGTTCGCATACTCTCAAAGCCAATCACAGCGTATCTCTGATAAGCAATGCAGTATCATGATTCACAACCGCGAACAGAAGAGAGCAGATTAAATAGTCCCTCATCTGTAACCGGCAGTGATCCTGACCGGAATATGAAGCGTATCATCCTCTTCATCGCCATCCTTGCCGGATTCTTAACGCCTTTTGACGGATCTGCGGTCAATATTGCTCTTCCTATCATTGGGGCAGAGTTCAACATGGATGCCATCTCACTCTCCTGGATAGCAACCGCTTACCTCCTTGCATCAGCCCTTTTCCTAGTCCCGTTCGGAAGACTCGCAGACATATATGGCAGAAAGAAAATTTTTGAAAGTGGTATTGCCATATTTGCAATAACATCGCTCTTTATGACAATGGTCCCTACAACAGAGGCCTTCATCCTGATCAGGGTCATCCAGGGACTCGGGGCAGCAATGATCTTCGGAACAGGTATGGCGATAATTACCGGTGCCTTCTCACCGGGAGAGAGGGGACGTGCAATAGGTATCTATATCTCATTCGTCTACTTTGGCCTTTCAGTCGGGCCGTTTCTCGGAGGGATTCTTACTACGTACCTTGGATGGAGGAGCATCTTTCTGGTTAATGTCCCCATCGGTCTGCTCGCAGTATTACTCATCCGCCTGAAATTGAAAGGCGAGTGGGCGGAAAGCAAAGGTGAGCCATTTGATCTCATTGGATCGATAATATACAGCCTCTCACTCATCGCCGTGATGTATGGGTTCTCCACTCTTCCTCACGTAGGGGCAGGAGCCCTAATAGGGGTTGGAGTGGTGCTTGCTGCCATTTTCGCATGGTACGAGAGCAGGACATCATTTCCGGTCTTTAATGTCCGTCTCTTCTTTGGAAACCGGGTATTCCTCTTCTCAAATATTGCTGCACTTATCAATTACAGTGCAACCTATGCAGTGACCTTTCTGCTCAGCCTTGATCTTCAGTACACGAAGGGATATTCACCAGAACATGCCGGCCTTATTTTGATC
>QKDV01000075.1 GCA_003251955.1 Methanospirillum hungatei | reverse complement strand
GGTCACTTCTAACATCCCGCAGAATATCTTCGTACTTCAGGAACACTTCTTTAAGCTTTACTTCGATTACAGCAGACTGAATATCATTTTTTACCGTATACAATGTCAGACTGACCGGGTCTTTACTATCCGGCAGGGTTTCAGATGTCCAGATTACAGCGGCCAGTTTCCTCTCTTTCAATGCACCAAGAGCTACTGATAGATTCATCGGGTACGATTTGAATGAAGGGTTTTCATCAAGTAACCGGGTTAGTATTGTATCATTTCCTACCACTCCTACCCCGTATCTGACACCTGATATACCCCCATATGCAGAAGGGTCGTACATAGCAGAAAGCCCTACCATAAGAAATGAGGAGAAGAGTGCAATGAAGAGCTGCAAAAGGATTGCAAGAAGGATCGCCTTCTCATTTGCAAGGCCCCGGAGTTCCTTTTTTGTTATAATAAAGACCCTTTGCAGATTCACCATACCCACCCCCTGAGCATATAGAGATTATATATCAGGTGAACTGCTGTAGCCAGAGCAAGGCCGAACGGTAAGGCCTTTGGACCTTTGTAAAGGACCGATGCACCGGTGATACAGACACCTGCCATATGTAACAGAAATGGCATCCAGAGCATACCAATGCTGAGGAAAAGTGCTGCTCCAAAAATTGAGTCAGATATCTGCGATATGGTAATAAAGAGCAGTAACTTCTCCCCGAGGAGAAATCCAAATGCAATGAGGGCAGAGGCAATTATCAGTATTCGGGCATTCAAAAATCCTGGCATAGCGGTTATCAATGCAATGATTCCTGCTCCTTTTGCCATCTCCTCAGTCCAGGCTGCAAGGAGCATTATCAGAATCAATGAAAATGGCATTGGGAGATTAAAGAAGAGAACCAGGTACATCATCTGGGCCATAAGGACAAATGGAATACTTATCAGTCCGATGAGAAGGAGTGAAAACCACCAATAGCGGGGTTGAACCAGCCCGCCAAGATAGAGTCTGATCTTTGAGATCATGTCTGATTCAGTGAAAAGTTGTTCCTCTCTGAAATTTCGGATACATATGACAAACAGAATCAGGCTGGTCAGGTAGAAGAGCGAGGTTGCATAGAGATAATCCATCGCTGTGTATCCGGTTCCCTGTATCACATACACGACCAGTGTTACCGGGGAGAGGAGGCTTACAATGTGGACATTTGCGAACAGACTTGGGAAGAAAAGATACGATGTAGCGATGGTTGAGAAGAATATTGAGATGAACGAGAGTTCTTTGTAACTGCGTGATACCATCCCGATGAAGAGAGCAAATGCAAGGAAGAAGAAAATAACCGGGATGAGAGGCAGGATTGCCATGATATCTGCCTGAACTGCAAACAGGATTGCAGAGGCAAGAAGTACCATGCCGATAGCATATGGCAGCATCTTTCCAAGTATAAGGACTGCTGGTTTTATCGGGGCAGCAATGAGGGATTCTCCCTGCCTGAGTGTCCGTTCATTCATGATACTCATCATGAAGAACTGTGATGTGAAATAGAGCGGAAAGATAAAAACAAAAATGAAGATGATTGTATCAAATGGAAGTGGCGGTGAGAGCAGGGAAGGCACTGTGTATGGTATCTGGGTTGTATCACTCTTTGAGAATATCCCGGTGTACCTGCTTACCTGTTCCTGATCCTTGCTCATCTGTTCTGCAAGACTCAACCTTAATTCTTCGGAATCTGCAGGAACAGAGGATACTGGTGGAGCCACCTCTTCAACCGGAAGGTCAGGTTCGGGAGCAATGTTTTCTGCCTGCCCAGGAATACCAACCTGCTGACCACTTTGAGTTGCAAGAAAGTTAAGTTCGCTTGGTACGTATTCGTTCTGAATCCAGAGTGGATAAGCAGCAAAAAGATCATCCTGTTGACGGTATATTCGGTCAGTGTATGCCTGGTAATCACGTTCAAAACTCTTCTGTGCGGCCCTGCCCTTTTCTCCCGATGATCGCAGAATCGTTCCGGTCTGGATCTTAAGATCCAGACCCGCATTCTGCGGAGAGACGCCCCAAAGATTGCTGGTATCGTATACAATATATCTGGGATCTCCTCCGATAACTTCATGGTATGAGGGGCTGTCGATCCCGATTCGATACATTCCGTCCTGCAGATGCATACCATGTTGCGCAGCATATCCACTCACAAGAACCATGAGTATCAGGAGGACCACCGATATCGGGAGCAGGTCTCTGCTCATCGAGGTGAAGAAACGTCTGACCTCCCATCGTGAGAGGGTGATAAGCTGATGCAGCATCTGCATAGTGATGAGTGATTGAACGCCACGATATATCAATCATCAGTCTGTATTGTCGAGTATCTTTTATGTGATGCAGGGTACAGGAGAAAGAAGCATGATCGAGGCATCACATCTTTCCAGGAGGTACGGTGAGGTTACTGTTCTTCATGATATTTCTTTCACCTGTACAGAAGGACAGATCCTTGGAATCATCGGGCATAATGGGGCAGGAAAGACGACCCTTCTAAAGATTCTTTCAGGTCTGATTAAACCCGATTCCGGGACTCTCACTATCGGAGGTGTGGATGTTCTTGCAGATCCCATGCAGGTCAAATGTCAACTAGGTTACCTTTCTGAGGAATCACGTCTGTATGAGACGATGCTTGTCCCGGATTATCTCCGGTTTTTTGGTGAGATCTATGGTCTCAATCGTGAGACAATAGATGCCAGAGCAGGTGTGCTTCTCACCCAGTTATCATTACACCCGGATGGCAAACGAATTGGTAATCTCTCAAAGGGAATGAAGCGCAAGGTTGCGATTGCAAGAACCCTCATTCATGATCCTGCGATCCTCATTTATGATGAGCCGGGATCAGGTCTCGATCCGATGACAAGCCGGTTTATCATTGATTACCTGAAAGAATTGCGCAATCAGGGGAAGACTATCATTCTCTCTGCTCATAATCTGAATCAGGTTGAAGAGATCTGTGATCTGGTGATGATATTAAAGCGGGGAGATGTTGTTGTCAGGGGGACCATGCCCGAGCTGCGTGAACAGTTCGGCTCAATCAGGTATGAGGTATGGTATCTTCTTCCTGATGAAAGTTTGATGACACTCCCTGGAGGCACAGAAAAGAGTGGAAATCTCTGGATGTCAACTGTCCGGTCAGTTTCTGATCTTAATTCCCTTACGTCAGACGTTACAACAAATGGTGGAGTTGTCGAGCGAATTGAATCCAGATATCCCTCTCTTGAAGAGATTCTGATTAAAATCGGAAAATGAAATAATTTTTCAGAAAAAAAATTTAAAGATTTTTGGTGGAAGGAAGACCCATCCAATACGATTTTTAAGATAGTGAATAAATCTGATTTGATATTTACTTCTTCTCGTAAATTTTTACAGCATCTTCAACTGATGCATCCTGCACTGTGATCGCGTAGATAGCATTGCACATCCTGACTGCTTCGTCAAGACCTTTCTGGTGAATGTTTCGACCAGTTGCATTTCCTGCGCACCCGCCTATGTGAATCTGTTCCCAGAGTTGTTTCAGGAATACTTCTCCATCAACACTTGAACCACCGGCACAG
>QKDV01000196.1 GCA_003251955.1 Methanospirillum hungatei | reverse complement strand
GTTGCTGAAGAGAGGGTTAGGCAGGCCTTTTTAAAAGCCCGGGAAGCGGTGCTATCAGAGGCAGAAGAGCGGGGAATTCCGTCATCAGAGTTTGCATCAACTCTGATCGCTGCCAGTTATTCAGACGGAAGGATTACCATAGGACATATCGGAGACGGGATCGCTGTTGGGATCAGTGATGGGCACGCATTTATCCTGTCACCACCTGGTGAGAGTGAATATGCAAATGAGACTGCCAGCCTGGTGCAATCAGACTGGGAAGAGCAACTCAGGATTACTCCCACATTTGATATCGACCATGCTCTCTTCTCAACTGATGGATGTCAGGGAGCAGTTGCAGTAAAACAGGCAGGCAGCTTCAAACCACATGAACCTTTCATCCTGCCCCTGCTCTCGTATATTGCGAAGAAGCATGAAAGTCATCAGAATCCTGAACCAGATATCTCTGCTTTGCTCTCTTCAAAAAAAATGCAGGATCTTTCTGGTGATGACAAAACCCTGGTGATTCTATTCAGGGAACTGAAACTCCAAAGAGAGTCATAAAAGGATTATAAATGGCTGCACTCTTTACCGGGAACCGCCCGCCACGGCTACAGGTTGATCGTGACCTGATCCCGGTTCAGGGTGGAACCAGTGCAAAGATTGAGATCCTTACTATCATGAATGACGGTGGAGGGATTCTCAAGGGTACTGCTGTTGCAGATGTGAACTGGATAAGAATACCAAACCCCCGCATTGAGACACCTTTCCTTGTTCCTTTCAGGATAGAGATCTCACCTGAACACTTCTCTTCACGTGGCCCTCAAAAGGGTGCTGTTACCATCATCACCAACGGTGGTTCTGCAAAGATCAGGGTTGAATACTGTGTCCTGCCTGCGACAAAACCAAGGATTTCACTTGACGAACGTCAGTTCCAGTTTTGTAATCTACGTAAAGGAGAGAACTTCTCATTTGATCTTATAATCCGCAACACGGGTGGTGGATTATTAAGTGGTACAATCGAGGCTGAATTTGACTGGATAGAAGTTAAAACACGAACCCTGTGGACGCAGAAAGTTCAGGCAGTTCATGTAACAATTCAAACATCCAAGGCCCCTGGGGTACATCAACCCACTGGAACAATCAGAATCAGAAGTACCGGGGGAGACCTCAATGTTCCCGTTTCTATTAATTTTAGGAGAGGAGAAAGTCCGTCGCTAAAAATTTCGCCTTCCAGAATCAGGTGCGTATGGGATAAGAGGGGGATTATTGAGGAGACACTAACCATCCAGAACGAAGGAACTGGCATCTTGAGAGGGACAATTCCGGCACCAGTTTCATGGGTAAAGATACTACCATCCATCTTCTCTGTTGAGACAAATAAAAAGATTCTCTTTAAAATCGACACGAGAATGCTCTCACCGGACAGGAGCATGAGTGTCCCGGTTCAGATCATAACCAATACAGGAACTAAAACACTCACCCTTGATGTTGTACCTGGAAGACGCACACCAGTACAGATTAGAAAAACCAGGGCATCTGTAAGACTGCGACAGCAGCCACGAACCAGACTCACAGCCTATGAGCCTGATGGAAGGGTATGTATTCTAATCTCAACGGGAAAAGCAGGAGGAGAGGGAGAAATCTTCAATCTGGCGGGTGATGATTCCAGATGTGCTAAAATCTTCCACCCGCATCGAAGAACCCAGGAGATCGAAGAGAAGATCCGCACAATGATCGCTGCTCCCCCTGACAGGGAGTTGTTGAAATCCCTGACATGGCCGCTTGTCCCTCTCACCGACAGGCAGGGAGGGGGCAGAATCATCGGATACATCATGCGACGTATTCCAGATGAATTCAGATCTGTCCATCTCTGGTATGATGAACCAGGAAAAGGAGAACATCATAATAGAATCGCTGTATCTCTTCAGTTAGCAAAACTTGTAGTTGGTGTTCACAAAGCCGGACATGCCATCGGTGATCTTCGGGAGAACAATCTGCTCATCAACAATCACGGCGACCTTGTCCTCATTGATACTGATTCGTTTCAGATACTTGACAGAAGTGGCCACAGAACATTCTGGAGCAGGGTCGGGACTGGAGAATATCTTCCTCCTGAACACCTGGACGGTTCGTTTGCAGAGTCAGGATGTGACCGAAGGTACGGTGATCACTTTGCACTGGCAGTTCTTATCTTCAGATTTATGATGGACGGGGTGCATCCATTCCAGGCCAAGGGTCCGCTCGTCAGAGATGCACCAGCAACCACAGACAAGATACTGCTTGGACACTTCGCGTTTGAGAGTCGGATAGATGGAATTTCCCCACCAGATTATGCACCACCATACTCTTCACTTCCCTCACCTGTCCGGACACTCTTCAGGGAGACATTTGTTTCAGGACTTCGATCCCCCCAAATCAGGCCTGGTGCTGCAAAATGGGAGACGATACTTACTTCACTAATTCCCAGAGGTAAAAAATTCCTTCAAAAACCATCCGAACAGAGTAAGGCAGATCAATCAAAGGTTCCAGTCCGAATTGAACTGGAAGGATTATATGACAAATGTTGGCTGAAGACTCGCAGGGATAAAGTACTGTTTCGCACAAAGGACGGGCTTATCACCTCATTCGAGCCTGGCACTCATGTATTTCTTATCAATAAGGGAATCCGAATTCCAGAACTTAGTTCAATAAAGCCACAAAAATGTCCCCCGTCTTTGGTGCTACCGCAACAAGTTGTATACAGGGATAATTACCCGGCAGGGTGGACCATCCCTGCGATTGATCCGAAGAGTTATCACCCCTGGCACATGGTTGCTGATCCAGACAGCAGACATAGGATAAACGGTGGAAAATTTCACTTCAACCATCGCATCGCAGCCTGCAGAAACCTTATGGCTGTACTGATTTCTGCCAGGAGATATGGGATGACGGATCTATTCCTATCTGAACGGACAGTCCTTGTAGGCTCTGATTCATCGATCAGGATACTTTGTTTCCCATCTGGAATCAACAAGTGTTCAGATAATGAGAGAGGTATCTCACCTACAGTCCTTATCTTCAAAATGCTGATGGACGGATTCCATCCATTCCATGCAATAGGGAGCATGACTGTGGGATCAGGATCAGACGAGAGGCGAATGGCATCAGGCCTTTACCCGTGGACAAACGATGATCAAGCCCTTCGCCCTCCTCCAGGAGCGCCATCGATCAAAATACTCCCAAAGCCTCTGATCGATCTCTTTGATGAAGAGTTCAGAGAACTCAATGGAGATTTTTCAGATCATGAAAGAGTTGAAACCTGGTTTGAGGTGCTTGATCAGGTATATCAGGGGTTGGTCTGTTGTATTGCCGATCCGGATCATTGGTATCTTACAGGTCATGACGGATGCCCATGGTGTAATCATCAGAAGACAAAAACAGAGATCATCTATGTTAGAGACCTGTGGAAGAGCAGAATTCCTGCCGGTTTCCTCCTCATGACCCCGAAAATTGCCGGACTATTGCATGAGAGGAGAAGACACAGACGTACAGCTGCACGGATATCAGTTTCACGCTGGATAACCATCCCGCTACCTCCTGAACACAT
>QKDV01000219.1 GCA_003251955.1 Methanospirillum hungatei | reverse complement strand
CCTCGATTGGACGGACCTCAACTACCGGGTCTACAAGGCCTGTGGGTCTTATGATCTGCTCAACAACCTGTTGTGAGAGTTCTTTCTCGTAATCTGCCGGAGTAGCAGAGACAAAGATCACATGCTTCAGGTAATGCTCAAACTCGTGAAACCTGAGTGGCCGGTTATCAAATGCGGATGGCAGCCTGAAGCCGTAATCCACGAGTGGCACCTTTCGTGAGCGGTCTCCGTTAAACATCGCCCTGACCTGAGGGATTGTCTGGTGACTCTCATCAATGAAAAAGAGAAAATCCTTCGGAAAGTAATCGAGCAGACAGTATGGTTTTTCTCCGGCACTCCTGCCATCAAAATGCCGTGAATAGTTTTCGATTCCCTTGCATGACCCGGTCTCCCTGATCATCTCGAGATCATACTTAGTTCTCTGTTCAAGCCTGTGTGCTTCGAGCATACCGAGATGAGGTAGTCGCTCGGTTAGTTCAGCTTCGATAGATCGTATTGCAGCCTCTTTCTGCTCTTCTGGAATGATGTAGTGCCTTGCCGGGTACACATAGATATGTCTTAATTTTTCAACCGGATCCCCTGTAGTCCGGTTGATTTCTGTAATTCGGTCGACCTCATCTCCAAAGAGTTCGATCCTGATGATATTATTGTAATAACTTGGGACTAGATCGATGCTCTCTCCTTTAACCCTGAACCTGCCAGGTATCAGTTCGATATCATTTCGTTCATAGAGATTGTCGACAAGTCTTGAGATGATCTCCTTACGCCCGATCTTCTGACCTACATCAAGATCAAATCCCATGTTCTTGTACGTATCTGGACGACCGAGACCGTAGATACAGGATACAGACGCAACAACGATCACATCACTTCTGCCAAGCAGGGATGCCGTAGCTGAGAGTCTCATCATCTCGATCTTTGGGTTTATCTGGGCGTCTTTCTCGATGTACTGGTCCTTCTTTGCGATATATGACTCTGGCTGATAGTAGTCATAATATGAAACAAAGTATTCAACCCGGTTGTGAGGAAAAAACTCCCTAAATTCGTGATAGAGCTGAGCAGCAAGAGTTTTGTTATGAGCCAGGACCAAAGTCGGCATATTCAGTTCGGCAATCACATTTGCCATAGTGAAGGTCTTTCCAGATCCGGTTACGCCTAGAAGTGTCTGACCCCGGTATCCTTTTTTGTATCCTTCCACCAGTTCACTGATCGCTTCCGGCTGCGACCCACGAGGCTGATAATCTGATACAATCTGAAAATTAGTCATGATAATGCCTTTTTCCGTCTTATCTGTCGCTGGTAAGTGATAGCAAACCGGTGTGCCTCATCTCTTATCTCCTGGACAAGCATGGAAGCAGGGCTCTTCTTTGAAAGAGGTATGGGCATTGCTCTTTTTGTGGTATAGATCTCTTCTTCTCTTTTGGCAATAGAGATGAGCGGGATGGGAAGGTTTAATAGTTTAAGTTCTGCTTCAGCGGCGTGCAACTGACCTTGTCCACCATCGATGATGATCAGGTCTGGAAGGGGCTGTCCCTCTTTTTTCAGCCTGCTGTAACGGCGTTTCACAACTTCTGCTATCGAGGAAAAGTCATCGATTCCTTCTACTGTTTTGATCCTGAACCTTCGGTAGTTTTTCTTGTCAGGTCTTCCATCTCTGAAACTTACCATTGACCCCACAGTCCCGGTTCCGGAAAGATGGGAGATATCAAAACATTCGATGACTTCTGGGGGACCTGAAAGATTCAGGGCCTCTCCAAGCTCGATAAGTCTCATCTTCCCTGCAAAGAATGAAGCTTCAATGTTCTTCATAACAAGATCGAGGAGGTGTTTTTTTGCTCCCTGTACCGGGGTAGTGAGAGTCACTTTGGTCTCCCTGATGTTTGAGAGATACTCTTCAATTGCAGAATCAGGCATCACTGGCAGGATTAGTTCATTTGGTGGTTTTACTGTGGCATAGTACTGGATGATAAACTCTTCAAGAAATTCTTCTGTCTCAGGAAAGACGAACTCTTCCTTGCTGGTGAGAGTTCCACGCTCTATCGTAAAGAGGATCAGGTAAACAGTCCCAGAAACGATCTGGTAGTTGATGATATGTTCATTTGCCTGTTTCTGTCTCTGAACATACTGACGTTCTGAAAGGCGTTCGATGGCTGAAATCTGGTCTCTTATGGCTAATGCCTTTTCAAACTCCTCTCTTTGTGAATGCCCTGCCATCTCATCTTTAAGAGTGGCGATGAGATCCTGGTTCTTCCCTTTCAACAGAAGATCCGCACTCTTCACCTGGTACTGGTAATCAGGCTCAGATATCTTTCCCAGGCAGGGAGTAGAGCAGGTTCCAAGATGTGAACGAAGACATGCCCGCTTTGTCATTTTTCTGCATGTTCGGAGATGAAAAGTCTGCTTGATGAATGCAAGAACATGGTCCCGTTCGGCTGCTGATACAAATGGTCCATACAATGAGCCACCCTTTTTCCCTCCCCTGTACCTGGCTATACCGATTCTCGGGAAAGGATCATCGCTGATCCTGATAAATGCGTAACTTTTGGCATCCTTGAGATCGATGTTGAATTTTGGCTGGTGACGTTTGATCAGGGTATTTTCAAGGATGAGTGCCTCTGCTTCTGAAGCAGTAATAATGAAATCAAGTGTTGCAGCCTCGCTGACCATACGGTTCGTTTTTGCCCCGTGATCGGTCTTCTGGAAGTAACTGGATACCCGTTTCTTCAGGTTTTTTGCTTTACCTATGTAGATGATCGTCCCTTCTGCATCTTTGAATTGATAGCAGCCCGGATCCTGGGGGAGAGATTTGAGATCGATCATGGTTTATCTGCTACAGTTATTCTCACTGGTGAAAGTACCTGGCATGTAATGAGAAAAAAGATTATTTGTCCTATTTTTTGGGGGTGCGTTTCTTCGTAGTTTTTGGCTTTGTTTTAGTCTCCTGCAATGGCAGAAGTTTTTTCAAAAACATCCCTGTATGACTTTTTGGATCTAGTGCTATCTCTTCTGGTGTCCCTGTTGCGATAATCTCACCACCAGCATCTCCTCCTTCAGGGCCGAGATCAATGATGTAGTCAGCCGATTTGATAACGTCCAGGTTATGTTCGATGACGAGTACAGTATTGCCTTTTTCTACAAGTCCATCGAGCACTGAAATCAATTTTCGTACATCGTGGAAATGAAGCCCTGTCGTAGGTTCATCTAGTAGATATACAGTTTTTCCTGTAGCCCGCTTTGAGAGCTCACGGGTCAGTTTGATCCGCTGTGCTTCACCACCTGATAGTGTCGTAGCACTCTGTCCAAGTTTGATGTAACCAAGTCCGACATCAAGAAGGGTCTGTAGTTTGTTCCGTATCTTCGGTATATTTCCAAAGATCTCCATCGCCTCTTCGACACTCATGGAAAGGGCATCTGCTATGGATTTTCCCTTGTATTTTACCTCGAGTGTTTCCCGGTTATAGCGGGTTCCTTTACACTCTTCACACTCGATGTACACATCAGGCAGAAAGTTCATCTCGATCTTAATCAGTCCGTCGCCCTGACAGGCCTCACACCGTCCTCCCTTGACGTTGAACGAGAATCGTCCGGATTTGTATCCCCTGATCTTT
>QKDV01000288.1 GCA_003251955.1 Methanospirillum hungatei | reverse complement strand
AAAGATTGAAGAAGAAAAGTTAAGAAGTCTTGAGCTTTTTGAAGCACTTGATGCTCTTGTGAGAACAGCCCTTCCGATCTGGCGACGGGCACTTCGGATTGTGCAGGATGAACGAAAGAAGGATGAGGAGAAACTTCTTGACAGGCTGATCCAGGAAGCTGTGCTCCAGCATTATGCAAACCCGGAGATTCCGAAACTTATCAGATCCACGGCTGGTGAGATATTCAGATCCATTGAAAATGATGCCATTCCGCTCAAGAACTCGTTTGAAAAGTCATTGTTCGTCAGCGCTGAAACATATGTGGATCAGATGACCGGTGCTATTGCATCCTGGCATGTGGCTCAGGAGAAGTGTCAGCATGATAAGGATGTAATCGCTTCTCATCCGGCTGCCGGGACTCATGTTTCATTTGAAACAGCGATCCTCGACCTTGAACGTGAGATAAAACATGGTGATGATGAAGCGGGAAAACTTGAAGGCCGTATCCATCACCTTGAACGTGAGAAGGAGAAGGCAATCGCAATTATCCTGGATGAGATGAAGGAGTTGTCTGGAGGAGAAATTACTGTACCGGGTCTTTCTGGTGGTGAAGAGTGAGCCGTCCGGTACGCAATCTGCCTGTAGAGAATGGGCGTGTTGATTGTCTTCCTTCAAAGAGGGAGGATCTAGATCACTGCCGTTTTTGTGCTCATTCGGTACGGTTCAGGGTGGCAGGAAAGGAGGTTCCCTCACCTGCCCGGGCATACTGTACCCTTCAGCGCACAAGTGAAGAGGTTGATCTCACAAAAGTTGAGGCAGTCATATGTGATGATCTCTCATCAGAAGGATTTCGCAGTATTATGAATATCATCGGATAGGTCTCTGACTCCCAGTTTTTTATTAAAAATATTTTAGGATCTCATCAAACCTGACATATTTCTCAAAATGTTCGGCCAGAGTATCAAACGGGTCTTCTTCTTCATCATGTGAACTCCATGTGACTCCTTTCTGTTCGTAGAGATATGAGATAAGGGCTGTGACTGCTCCAGGATTGGTGAACAGGCCGTGCATATAGGTTCCGATAACAAGCCCGTCTCCAGAGACTGCTCCCTCATCCTGAAATGCCCCCTGAACTCCCGGATGCTCGGTATCTCCCATGTGGATCTCGTATCCCTTCACTGTCGATATTTTAGAGAGGATAGGGCCTACTCCAGATGAGGAGCGGGTTACCTGAGTGGTAGTCTTCTCATACCCCGTGAACCTCGTTGTTCCTTCGATAAGTCCGATCCCCTCATACTCACCTTCACATGACTCCACTCCTGAATCGATGATCGTAGTACAGAGCATCTGGTATCCTCCACAGATTCCGATTACCGGGACTCCCTTTCTTCGTGCATCTCTTATCTGGTCAACAGTGCCTGATGTCTGGATAACCTCAAGGTCATCTACGGTATTCTTTGTTCCTGGAATGATGATTGCATCGTATTCATCGAGCTGGTGTCCAGGAAGCACATATGTGACTGATGCATGACGTTCCAGGAGCTCAAAATCAGTAAAGTTGGATATCCGCGGGAGATGAATTATAGCAATTTTCACCGGCGATGGCCCTGTCTTTTTGTCTTTCAAAGAGAGTGAGTCTTCACTAGGGATTGCAATGTCTGTTGCCGGAACAAGCCCGAGGACAGGGACCTTGCAGATATCCTCAATTATCGCGATCCCTTCATTAAAGAGGCTTGGGTCTCCCCTGAACTTGTTGATGATGATACCACATACAAGAGGTCTGATATCATCAGGAAGAAGTGATATTGTTCCATATACTTGGGCAAAAACACCTCCGCGTTCAATATCTGCGACCAGGATGATCGGATATCTGAGCCGTCTTGCAAGCCTGATATTTGCAATGTCGCGGGAGTAGAGGTTTACCTCGGCTGCACCTCCTGCTCCTTCGATGACAAGGTGACCGTACCGATTAAGTAGCATACCTGCAGCCTCCATGGCGGTTTCAAGCAGACGATCGGTTTCCTGGTAATATGAGGAGGCTTTGACATCGCGGTATGGCCTGCCCATGAGCACTATCTGGGAAGTCTGATCCCCTTTTGGTTTGAGCAGGATCGGATTCATAGCGATCTCAGGCTCCAGGCCAGCAGCCATCGCCTGCATTGCCTGGGCTATCCCGATTTCACCTCCATCATGGGTTACATATGAGTTCAGGCTCATGTTCTGAGATTTGAATGGTGCATGCCTGACTGAACGCCGGAGGAGTGATCTGCAGATGGCGGTAACCACGGTACTCTTACCTACGTGAGAGGCTGTACCGAGGACCATGATAGACATGATCGTTACGTTGGATGGACAGAGTAATAATCTCCCATTACCTGACTTCTACAATCTCGGTTATAAATGGATTTGTTTTGATACCGGACAATAAAAAGGCTTTAATAACAAAACGGGAGATGGTATAGTAATGAATGGTGGTATTTGCTCCATCTGCGGGCTGCCAAAAGAACTGTGTATTTGTGAAGAAGTTGCAAAAGAACAGCAGAGAATTAACGTTAAGGTCAACAAACGTCGTTACGGGAAAGAAGTGACCGTGATCGAGGGGCTCGATCCGACTGACATCGATCTCGAAGACCTTTCCAAGTTCATGAAGAGTAAACTTGCCTGTGGAGGCACTGTGAAAGAGAGCTCAATTGAACTACAGGGAAATCACCGTGACCGGGTTATCGATCTGCTAGCAGGCAAAGGGTACGCGGTGGACAATATCACATAACGGGCATACCCGTATATTTTAACGCTTTTTTTTCTCTCTAATCATTGAATGAAGATCAAGCCTGAAGTTTCCGTTCTTTCCTACCTGAATTACACGATCGTCAGATTCAGCTAGTTTGAGCAGATTCAAGTCGTATTTTCCCGGCTCAACGATCCGAATACTTTCAACAGATTCAGGACTCAACGGCTCTGTTGGCTTTTCAGAAAGGGGCCCGCATTCATCAGAGAGACAGTCGGCCACTATGGCATTTTCTGGTTTTTCCTGTGAGACCTGTTCGGGCTGGGTTGTTTTTTCTGCTTCAGCCTTTCGTGGCGATTCAAAAGCAAACCTGGTTCCCCCGCATGTAGGACAGCGGGGGGCCAGACCAGGGGCCGCTTCGAGGCGGGTTTTGCACCGGAGGCAGATGTGTGGCATGATCACCTGGATGAGATCCAGGCACTGATGAAGTCACGATCACGCCTGATCATCCTGAGTTGATTTGCAGGTCCAATTACTGTCAATCTTCGAAAATCATTCTCACCACGGACAAGACGGGAGAGCATTCCACCGCTCTTTTGCTTTGAAGGATATGTCTCGATCTCGATCCCTGAGAATCCATCCGGCAGAATCTCCTGCATCGTCATCTCGATTAAGGAACTCTGTTCGTCTGGTGAGAGTCCTGATTCAAGAATAACGATAGTTCCATCCCTGACTTTGTCCAGGATCAGACGGATCTTCTCCATGGATGGCATCTTTGAGAGCCGTTCTGCAGATATCAGATCGATTTGAACGCCCTGCATGTTTGTCACCGAAATGCCCTTATCATCTCTTCATAGAGATCTTCCACCTTTGTTCCGGTTAATGAGGATATCGGGACAACCGGATGTTGTGGGAATGCGGTCTTGATCCGCTGTGGGGATGCATCAGGCAGGTCAGTCTTGTTTGCAGCGATTACAACCGGAAGATGCCTGCTCTCGATGATACCGACCATCATGATATTTACCTGCGCAAAGGGATCGGCAGTAGCATCCATCATATAGATCACTCCGTCGATATCTTCCCTAAGCCAGTGCATCGCCTCTGCTACTCCTTCTGTAGCCTCCCGTGCCCTGTCTATTGCCTCATCACGGGCAATTCCGTACTCAATGAACTCGTTGTAATCGATCTTTGTTGTAACTCCCGGAGTATCAACAATGTCGATGGTAATTGATCTCCCATTCCCTCCGGTGATCGTGATATTTTCTGCACGGAGCGCCCGTCTGGTTTCATGAGGGATCTCACTTACTGTCCCTTCAACTCCTGTTGACCACTCTTTTGCGATCCTATTTGCCAGAGTTGTCTTTCCTGCATTTGGAGGTCCATAAATTCCAATCCGGGATGTCTTTTTATGGAATAGGTTTGTTAGGATTTTGGAGAAGGTCTGACTCAGTCCCATATGTATCATCCTGGCCGGCAGAAGCGGTAATTACTCCTGCAAATCCGGAGTTCCTTCTGTAAGGGTATGATCTGAAGGGATTATTATTGTTGTTATCCTCCTGAACTTGTGTTTACAATTCTTTCTGAAAAATCGTGACCGATGGATTAATATCTGAACCGGATGATTAACTGATTGGATGCATCTGCCCGGGTATCACAGAGGTGAACGCCATGACATACGCTAATGAAAAGATCCAGCTCGACACCAAGGTGTCCGTGCGGGACATTATGCGAAGGAACCCGAAAACCATCGATTATAGAGCAACGGTTGCAGATGCAGCACGTAAGATGTGCAACAAAGATCCCTCCGGTAGCTGTATTGTACTAAAGGAGAATGTTGCCGTCGGTATCGTGACTGAACAGGATCTCAACTGTAAAGTTGTGGCTAAAGACATCAAGCCGAGTGAGGCTCATGTCTATGAGATCATGACATCCCCGCTCATTACACTCCATGCAGATAAAACAGTGGAGGATGCGGCTCATCTTATGATTAAGAACCGTGTTCGCCGTCTGCCTATCATTAATGATAAGGGGATTGTCATCGGGATTGTGAGTGTTAGGGACATAGTAGCTGTCTCGACTGAGATCAACGAGCTTATGAGTGAACTCGTTGTAATCAATCAGACCAAGGATCTCTCTTCAGGAATGTGCAGCAGATGCGGGAGGATGTCTGATGACCTTAGGAATGTTGACGGGTCTCTTATCTGTTCCTTCTGCAGTGAAGAAGATCGCCTCTGACCAGAATAACTCCATCCCTACGGTTTTTCAAAAAGACCGGGACCAGTCCAAAGGTAACGGATGGATGATCACATTTCTCAAATATCAGATTGATTATGCACGCTAGACATGACAATGATCCAGGTACAGTTCTTTCAATTGCAACAAGACAGGTGATCTCAGCTCCCCAGACAATGAGGATCATTGGCGCTATTGAGACCCTCACTGAATGGGGTGTCCGACGTCTGCCAATCGTTGATCCTGGGACACATCGTCTCAAAGGGATTCTCACCGCCCGTGACGTGGTGGATTTCCTTGGTGGTGGAGAGAAATTCAAACTCATCAACGTTAAGCATGATGGCAATTTCCTGGCTGCGATCAACGAGAGCGTCAGCAGGATCATGAAGCCCGATGTCAGGACTTTGCCTCCTCATGCTAACCTGACTGAAGTGATCCAGATCATACTTCAAGATCGTATCGGCGGGATACCGATCGTTGATGAGGAGGGGGTTCTCACAGGCATCGTCACTGAACGCGATGTACTCAAACTGCTCTGCAGAACATTCAGTACACTTAAAGTCAGTGATGTAATGACCTCCTCCCTCCTCGTACAGGAGCCTGATTGTCCGCTCTCGATGGTAACCAAAGTGATGACCAGCCACCAGTTCAGGCGGCTGCCGATCGTGAAAAACGATGTCGTATTCGGGATCATCACCGCCACGGACATTGTACGGTACATCGGTTCTGGTAAGGTGTTTGAGAGTCTGGTTACCGGTCACGTTGAAGATGTAATGTCAAAGCCGGTCAGGGATCTTGTAAATGGAAACCTGTACACGATCGAGCCTGATAAAACAATCACAGAGGCAGCACGTAAAATGCTTGAGAAAGGTGTCGGTGCACTTCCGGTTATTGAGAATAGCAGACTGACCGGCCTTGTGACTGAGTTTGATCTGGTCCGGGCTCTCTCAACCGAACAGCAGAATGGACGATAAACATGCTGATATCTGATCTGATGAACTCGCCTGTGCGGGTATGCCGTCCCGATGATACCATCTCATATGCCAGGAATCTGATGTTGAAGCATCATATTTCCAGGGTTCTGGTAATAGATGATCAAAGGGCTATTGGAATCATCACAAAGAAGGATATCGGGTATCGGCTGCGGAGTCGTAATCCTGCATGGCGGCGGAGATCTTCTGATAATGATCCGGTATCCTCGGTTATGACACCGGATATCATCAGTATATCACCAGGTAGTAGTATTCATGATGCGCTGGTCCTGATGGTCACCCATAAGATATCGGGTTTTCCTGTCATTGATCAGGGAATGGTTCTCGGAATGGTGACCAAATCTGATATGATTCGATCTCCGCTTGTTAAAAGTCTAGATCGTCCGGTATTTGGGGTGATGCATGATGTACAGCAGGTAACAGAAGAACACTCACTCGATCATGTGATCGATCTGATGCGGTCTGGTTGTGGAAAAGTGGTTGTGACCGGTGATGATGGCACGATGAGTGGCATCATCTCTGAAAGTGATCTCACCTTTGCACAGGAGGGACGATCTCAGCCCGAAAAACTCCGGGCTGGAGATGTTATGAAGTCACCGGTGATAACCATGGACGAAACAGCGCGGACTGGCGACGTTATTCGTGAGATGGCAGAAAGGCATATATCTAGTCTTATTATCACGAATGAACAGGGACTAAAAGGAATAATAACCAGAGATGATATCATAGGAGAAGTGATTTTATGACCAATACTATACTTGTCAGGGATGTTATGTCCAAACCGGTGACTGTTGCAAAGTCGATACCGGTGACCGATGCACTGGATAAAATGCTTGATGTTGGTATGGACCCGTTGATCGTGGTCCACAACGATGAAGTAGTCGGTACTGTATCCCGTCACAAAATCGTGGAGAAGCTCGGTGCAAAGCACAGTTCAGAAGTATCACCGACTGCAATCCATGTTTCCAATACGGTCGATGATGACTTTACATTCATCTATGATGATCAGGAGATTGATGTCCTCATTCCGCTCCTGCAGGAACGGTACAAACTCGCGGTTGTCTACGATACAGACAACAAACTGATCGGTCAGGTAAATTCTGGTGATATTCTCGGTAAGATGGAACCTGATGGAGATCTGGCATCTGTCATGGAACGAGCCCAGTTCATCGAGGCCGGTGAGAGAATGGTTCACCTTCGCAGGAAGATGGTTGATGAAAATCTCTCCCGGTTTGTAGTCATGAATGACGGAAAAATGGCCGGTATCGTCTCTGAAACTGATGTTGCTGTCGCCCTTCTGAAGTTCCGCGAGTCCGTCGATGACCGCCACCAGGAACATCAGGTCCGCAATATCCTTGTGCAGGATATCATGACTGCATCAGTACAGAGCGTTGAGATTGGATCACCTGTCAGTAAGGTTATCGATCTCATGCGTACCAAGAATTTCAGCAGTGTGCCAGTTACAGAGAATGGCAAGGTCGTCGGTATTGTGACCCGCCAGTCTCTGATCCAGGCACTCTGATCTTTTTTTAATAATCTGATTGTGCAATCTTCTGTACACAAAATCGTTGGTAAACAGCAACTCTGATTTTTGGAACCTGTTCCATTATACTATATATCCGCATATTTCCTACGCTATCCAATGATACTGGATCCTACGACTCCTGTGAAGCCTGCTTCTGATGTTGCCGCCCTTCTCGATGCCATGAGCAGGACTGGATTTCAGGGGAGAAAACTTGGGGAATCGGTGGCAGTCTGGAAGGAGATGCTTAAGGATCCGCAGGTCGGTATTCTGCTTGGCCTGTCTGGTGCGATGATCCCGGCAGGAATGCAGGAGTGTCTCATTGAACTGGTTAGCAGACGCTATGTGGATGCAATCGTTTCCACTGGAGCTAACATCTTTCATGATATCTGCGAACATTGTGGAGTAAGACATTATATCGGCCACCATCATGTGGATGACATTGAACTCTTTGAGAAGGGGATTGATCGGATCTACGATGTCTTTGCATACGAGGAGCAGTTCAGAAAGGTTGATAATATTATTGCAGAATTTGCACGGTCACATGGTGGATTTGAGGGTTCATCTGCTTCATTTATCAGGACGCTCGGGCAGTGGCTGATAAATTCATATCCCGCAGGCAGGTCTCTTACTGCAACCTGTGCTGCATCCGGTGTTCCGATCTTCATCCCTGCATTGAGTGATTCATCTATAGGGATTGGGCTTGTGATCGCACGTAGGCAGGGTATTCCAATTATTGTGGATCAGATAAGGGATGCAGATGAGATCACTGCTTTTGTTGAAAAAACTGCAAAAACTGGTGTTGTCTACATCGGTGGGGGAGTTCCAAAAAACTTTATCCAACAAACCCAGGTTATTGCATCAATTCATAAGAGTGATTGCAGTGGGCATGATTACGCGATCCAGTACACCACTGACACTCCGCACTTTGGAGGACTTTCAGGATGCACATTTGAGGAAGCGATGTCGTGGGGGAAGGAGTCATGTACCTGTACTAATGTTCAGTGCTTCTGTGATGCAACAATTGCTCTTCCACTGGTGACCTCCGCGCTCATCGGTTCAGGTGCAGTACGTGCTACAAAAAAGTCAGAATAACCATCCCGGATTCTGTGGATCCAGAATTTTTCTCTGTAATTATTGGCAGGGAAATCATAACTCTTATATCTAAATCCCTACCACATTGGTAAGCACAATTCCTGTAGCAACAGAGATTCTGTTGCGAGTGTCTACACAGATGCGAATTTGATTGTTGAGGTAGCCAAGCCAGGTATGGCGCAGGGTTGCTAACCCTGTGTCCCTTGGGACTCGGGGGTTCAAATCCCTCCCTCAACGCTTGACACGCAGGCGCTTTCTCATAAAGCGAGGCATTGCATGGCTCAGGAAGATCAAGATATTAATTATTTCGTCAGGGTTCTCAACACTGACCTCGACGGTACCAAATCAGTGATTGTAGCACTGACTGGTATCAAAGGGGTTGGCAGACATGCCGCCCAGATTATTGCGAAGGCGGCTGAGGTCCCCAAGCACGAACTTATGGGAAAACTTGATGAAGCATCTGTTGACCGGATTCGCGAGGTTGTCAACACCTACGCAGATCGCATTCCAGTATGGATGACCAACCGGCCAAAGGATGTCTACACCGGTGTTCCAAAGCACATTCTTGGAACTGATCTTGCCCTCATTAACGAGGATGATATCAATATTCTCAAGAAGATTCGTGCATACCGTGGAATCAGACACGAGACCGGACAGAAGGTCCGTGGTCAACGCACCAAGTCTACCGGCAGAACCGGTCTGATCGTTGGTGTCAAGAGAAAAACTTCGTGAGGGTGAATCATGGGATATCCAGGAAAGAACCATAAACAGTACCAGACCCCAAAGCGCCCGTTTGAGCTCTCCCGTATTGAGGAAGAGACCAAACTGGTGATTGAGTATGGTCTGCGTAACAAGCGGGAAGTCTGGATCGCCAAGGGTGCGCTCCGTCGGTACCGCAAGGCTGCCCGTGAGATCATCGCACTGCAGTCAGGCGGTGCCGGTCAGGAGATCATCGAGCGGAAGAAGGCCGAGTTAGTCGGACACCTGAACCGTATTGGCATTCTTGGTGAGAATGCAGGTATTGATGATGTGCTCTCTGTCCGTGTTGAGCAACAGCTCGACCGTCGTCTTCAGAGCCAGGTCTACCGCCGTGGATTTGCACGCTCACCAAAACAGGCACGCCAGTTTATTACGCACGGACACATCTCCATCAACGGCAGAAGAGTAACCATTCCAGGATACACTGTCAGTGCAGCAGAGCAGGAACAGATCTCGTATGCAGGCTCTTCACCACTGGTCAGTGACATTCACGGTGAGAGACAGCGTATCGCCAAGGTAGGGAGATAAATATGGCTGAAGGGAAGGAAAAGTGGGGCGTTGCACATATCTACGCCTCCTTTAACAACACCATCATCACCGTCACCGATCAGACCGGCGCAGAGACCATCACCAAGAGCAGTGGTGGAATGGTTGTCAAACAGGCACGCAACGAGAGTTCTCCATATGCTGCAATGCAGATGGCACAGAACGTTGCCCAGGCAGCTAAGGAAAAAGGGCTTGTCGGACTTCATGTAAAGGTCCGTGCACCCGGACGGGGGAAACAACGCTCACCAGGGCCAGGTGCCCAGGCAGCAATCCGTGCTCTCGCCCGTGCTGGTGTCCGTATCGGAATCATTGAAGATGTCACACCAGTACCACACGACTCCTGCAGGGCAAAGGGCGGGAAGAGAGGTCGTCGGGTCTGATGAAGATCGAATTCAGCAGCCTTGAGGACAACAGCACCTCGTTTGTGTTGAGTGAATCGCATATTGCATTTGCAAATGCACTACGCCGGGCGATGCAGAGTGAAGTCATGACGTTTGCGATCGAGGATATCAAGATCTATGACAACACGAGCGCACTCTTTGACGAGATGCTTGCACACCGCATTGGTTTAATTCCACTCACCACAGACTTGAAGAGTTACGTACCCCGGGACAAATGCTCATGCGAAGGCAAGGGCTGTTCCAAATGCACGGTTACTATGACGATGAGCGTAGAAGGTCCACGAATGGTCCTCTCTGGAGATCTCATCTCTCAGGATCCGGCAGTTCACCCGGCAGCAGATAATATTCCAATTGTCAAGCTCGAAAAGAACCAGAAGGTCGTAATCGAAGCATATGCAATCCTGAATCGCGGCTTTGAACATTCAAAGTGGCAACCTGTCACAGTATGCGGATACAAGAACTATCCGATCATCAAACCGGAAAATGTGTGTGACGGGTGTGGATTGTGTGTGGAGGTCTGTCCCAAGAATATCCTGGAAGTCAAAGGCGGGAAGATCACAGTCAAGGAGGGTGGAGACATTCAGTGTTCACTCTGCCGGCTTTGTGAGCAGGCCTGCCTGAATAGTGGGATCGGTGATGAACCAGCCATCCACATCATCATGGATGAGAATCGGTTCATCTTCTCGATGGAGGGTGATGGTTCACTTCCTACACGAGAGATCCTCAACCAGGGGCTGCTGTTTCTGAAAACTCAATCAGACGGACTCCTCGAAGCTCTCAGCGAAATCAGGGGGTAACGGATCATGAGCAAAAGATATGATAAGTCCAATCCGCGCCTTACCGAACTCATCAGGCTCCTGAAGAAGACCTCGAATGAGAATGAGGTGCAGATCTGGCGCGACATTGCGGTAAGGCTTGAGAAGTCAAGCAACAACTACGCAGAAGTGAACGTGAGCAAGATCAACCGGTATGCCAAGGATGGCGAGACCCTGCTAATTCCTGGAAAGGTTCTTGGTAGCGGTGTCCTTGAATGCCGTGTTACGGTTGCAGCACTGAACTTTTCAGAAGCAGCAGAAGACAAGATCGCCGGGAAACAGGGAGAGTGTATCAGTATCGAGCAGCTCCTTGCACAGAACCCAAAGGGTAGCCACGTAAGGATTCTGAGGTGAGTATCAGATGGTAACGGTAATCGATGGCGACGGACTGCTCGTAGGCAGACTTTCCAGCGTGGTTGCAAAGCGGGCACTTGCCGGTGAAGAGATTGCAGTCATCAATGCAGAAAAGGCAGTGATCTCAGGAAGCCGTGCCCGTGTTCTTGGTAACTACAAGCACAAGAGGGAACGCGGATCCCGTGAAGGTGGTCCGTTCTTCCCACGCAGACCGGATCACATCCTGAAGCGGACCATCCGTGGGATGGTCCCGTACAAGAAACTGCGTGGTGTTGAGGCTATGAAGCGAATCAAGATCTATGTTGGCGTTCCCTGTGAACTTGAGGGAATTACTGCAGAGAAACTTGCAGACGCACACAAGACCCGCCTGAACACACCTGCATGTGTAACTCTTGGAACTGTCAGCAGTTTCCTTGGAGCAAAGTTCTAAGGAGTGATGAAGATGGCTAAAGTGATCAACACAAGTGGTAAGCGGAAGACCGCAATTGCCCGCGCAACTTTCAGACCCGGAAAGGGTGTTGTCAGGATTAACTCCCTGATTATCGACGTCTTTTCCACTGAACTTGCACGGATGAAGATTGCCGAACCGCTCCAGCTGGTCCCAACCGCACTTGAAGGCGTTGACGTCTCAATCAAGGTTCGCGGTGGCGGTGTTATGGGTCAGGCAGAGGCCGCCCGCACTGCGCTCGCACGTGGGATTGTACAGTGGCACAGCGACCCGAAACTGAAGGATGTGTATCTTGCATATGATCGCAGCCTGCTGGTGAATGATTCCCGTCAGAAGGAAGCCAAGAAACCGCATGGTCGTGGTGCACGCAAGAAATTCCAGAAGTCTTACCGGTGAGCTTTATTACAAATACAGCTTACAATATTGGTGCAACCATATGATACCGGTTCGCTGTTTCACTTGTGGAAAAGTAATCTCCACTGCATATGAGGAATATAAGCGCCGCCGAGATGCAGGCGAGGATCCTAAAAAGATCCTCGACGATCTCAATATGGATCGGTATTGTTGCCGGCGTATGTTGCTCACGCACAAGGAGATTATTGATGAACTCAATCCTTATCAATGAGGGGTCGTAGGGTAGCCTGGACCATCCTAGGGCGTTCGGGACGCTCTGACCTGAGTTCAAATCTCAGCGACCCCATTCTTGTGTTGACTAATTCTTGAGGAATCGGATGCAGAACTATACACGCTATGAAAAGGCCCGCATCGTCGGTGCCCGGGCGTTACAGATCTCGATGGGCGCTCCCATTCTCATCACGAGCACGACCATAGATCCGCTCTACCTCGCGATGGAGGAGTTTGACAAGGATGTCATTCCCATCACCGTCAAGCGGAGATAAGAACTGATTAGGATGACCACCATACGTGCCGTAGATCTGAGAGTTATACTCGACTCCCGCGGTCGAAAAACCGTTGAAGCTGAAATATCTGTTGAGAACGGATTTGGCAGAGCAGCAGCTCCGGGGGGTGCCAGTACTGGTGCCCACGAAGCAGCAGTCAAAGACGCGACAGCGGCAGTGGATGATGCAAGTTCTCAGGTTATCCCATATCTTATCGGTCTTGACTCAACCGATCAGATCGGGTTTGATGCCCTTCTGCATGAAGTAGACGGGACTGACAACTTTGCAGGGATTGGCGCGAATGTGTCGGTCGCCCTTTCAATGGCAAATGCCAAGGCTGCTGCGGCAGCCCTGAAGATACCACTCTGGAGGCATCTCGGTGGGTCGTTTGTATCCTCTGCCCCTCTTCCATTAGGAAATGTAATAGGGGGTGGGGCACATGCAACGCATGCTACCGAGATACAGGAGTTTCTGGTTATCCCTACCGGATGTATCAGTATCAGAGATGGGATCTATGCAAATGCACGGGGAATCTCCTGTGGAAAGGGCGATGAAGGAGCATGGGCACCGGCAGTGACTGATCAGGATGCCTTTGAGGTTGTCACTGAAGCAGTTAGCCAGGTATCTGATGAATTTGGATTTGCCCTGAGTGCCGGGGTTGACGTGGCTGCAAGCCAGATCTATAACCCCGAATCTGAACTCTATGAATACAGGGGTGGCCTTGTCAGGACATCCGAAGAGCAGATCAACTACATTGCCGAACTAATAGATGAGTTTGGACTTGTGTATGTCGAAGATCCTCTTTATGAAGAGGACTTTGGATCCTTCGCCACCCTGACCGAACAGATGGGGAGTACATGCCTCATCTGTGGTGACGATCTTTTCGTCACCAACCCTTCCCGATTAGAGAAGGGAATAGCAGAAGGTTCGGCAAACTGTGTGCTCATCAAGCCGAACCAGATTGGAACTCTGACCGATACTTTTGAAGCGATATCACTCGCCCAAAAGCACGGGATGGAGACCGTCATGAGCCACCGTTCCGGGGAGACCGGAGATACAACCATCGCCCATCTGGGATGTGCGTTTGGATGTGTATTCATCAAGACCGGCGTTGTCGGCGGAGAACGCACAGAAAAATTGAATGAACTCATTCGGATAGAGGAGAGTATGATATGAACGGTAATGAGATGGAGATTGAACTGAACGAGCCCCTTGTCTCTGTTGAGGAGTACCTGGCGGCAGGTGTACACATTGGAACACAGCAGAAGAGCAGCGATATGAAGAACTTCATCTACCGCGTCCGCGGTGATGGTCTCTATATTCTGGACATCAGGGAAACTGACGAGCGGATCAAGCTCGCAGCAAAATTCCTCTCCCAGTATGATCCTGCTAAGGTTCTTGTTGTGACCTCCCGTCAGTACGGGCAGTTCCCCGCACGGCAGTTTGCTGAGGCAATTGGCGCATACCCAATGACCGGCAGGTACATCCCTGGCACCCTGACAAATCCGATTCTGCCCAAGTATGCAGAACCCGAGGTCATCGTCGTAACAGACCCGGTCAGTGACGTTCAGGTTATTAAAGAGGCACTTCAGATTGGAATCCCGGTTGTTGCACTCTGTGATACCAACAATATGACCAGCCTTGTTGACATTGTCATCCCGACCAACAACAAAGGTCGTAAGGCTCTCTCCATGATCTACTTCCTGCTCACCAAAGAATTCCTCCGGCACAAGGGATACTCAACCTCCCTGACTCCAGAGGACTTCGAGACTGATCTGTAAATATGAGTGAATCATCAGGGCCGATACCCTGATGTACTCACACGTCAACACACAGTCCCATGATGATCAGGCGTTGTGGCGTGGCCGGGATGTTCTACCCGGCTGACCCGGTTCAGCTGACTCACATGCTGGACGCGTTCTTCAGGTCTGCTCGTACCGGTGGGGATGCAAAGGGTGTTGCATCCCCTCATGCCGGCTATATCTATTCTGGCCAGACCTCAGCACATGCATTTAGTGCATTCAAAGAGGGATTTGACGGGAC
>QKDV01000251.1 GCA_003251955.1 Methanospirillum hungatei | reverse complement strand
TCACGTGGATGGTAAGATCGGTGTTCTTGCCCTCCAGGGCGACGTGAGTGAACACATTCAGGCGTTTGAACAGGTGGTCTCGCAGCGCCATCTCAATATCCCGGTGGTTGAGGTGAGGCTGCCGGCCGATATGGAGAACCTGATTGCACTTGTCATCCCAGGTGGTGAGTCAACCACCTTTATGAGGCTGATCGATCAGAATGGTCTGCGTGAGAAGATCAGGGACTTCACAGGCGGCATATTTGCAACCTGTGCTGGTATGGTGATCACCTCCCGTGAGGTAATCGGTGAGTCACGGTTTGTTCCACTTGGTATCTTTGATACTATGGTGAACCGTAATGCATTTGGGAGACAGCGTGAGTCATTCGAGGCTGATATTTCTGTGGACGGAATTTCATCACCGTTTCATGCGGTCTTCATCAGGGCTCCTGTTGTAGAGAAGGCAGGTCCGGAAGTGACACCGATTGCCACTCTCCCTCAGGGAATTGTAGGGCTCAGGTCAGGCAAGCATATGGTCCTGGCATTTCACCCGGAAATTGGAGGAGATCTTCGTCTTCATCATCTTTTTCTTGATGGGATTATATCTCCAACACTCTCAAGCGCGTAACCCCTTCATTTCCACTGGAAAATAAAAAAGGAATCTTCTGGGTTATGCCATCCTGAAGAGTGAAATAAAGAGTAAAGAGATTACTTTGCTTTTCCTTGATTTTTTACAGCATCCATGGCTGCTTTCACTGCCTCCTCGTCACCGAGGTAGTAGTGCTTAATCGGTTTCAGATTGGAATCCAACTCATAGACCAAGGGTATCCCGGTTGGCACATTCAATCCGGTGATCTCATCGTCAGAAACCTGGTCCAGGTGCTTGATAAGTGCCCGCAGACTGTTACCGTGTGCTGCAATGAGAACCCTCTTTCCTGATTTTATTGTTGGTGCGATCTCTGTCTCCCAGAGTGGAAGGAACCTGGCAACTGTATCTTTAAGACACTCGGACAGGGGTATCTGGTCACTGGTCAGATCCCCGTACCGCCGATCATATCCCGGATTTGCTTCATCACCGGGAGCAAACGCGGGTGGTCTGATGTCATAACTCCTCCGCCAGATATGGACCTGGTCTTCTCCATACTGTGCTGCGGTCTCTGCCTTGTCGAGCCCGGTTAATGCACCGTAGTGGCGTTCGTTCAGGCGCCAGGATCTCAAAACCGGGATCCACATAAGATCCATCTCATCCTGAATCGTCCAGAGCGTCCGAATAGCCCGCTTCAAAACTGATGTCCAAGCGATATCAAAAGTGTATCCCTGTTCTTTCAGCAGCTGGCCTGCCGAGTGTGCCTCCTTCAATCCCTGTGGAGAGAGGTCAATATCTTTCCAGCCCGTAAACCGGTTTTCCCGGTTCCACAAACTCTCACCATGTCGTATGAGGACCAGTGTATACATGAGACTCAGAGGGATGTTGGTTTACAAACCGGTTAAAACTCTGGAAAGGTTATATTGGCGGGTCACCAATCTTGACGTATGGGTACTGGTGTCGGATGTGCTGCGGTGGTAGTGCTGTGCCTTCTTCTGGTCACTACCGGATTTGTAACAGGTGCCGTGAACGTCTCGACTGAAGGGTTGATCGTGACTGACTCCGGATATCCTGGTGGGTCGGTCACCATCATCGAGGTACTAAAAAATAAAGGAGACTCATCCTCAGAATCTGAGAAGGTCACATATTACCTGGTGAACGAGTCTGAACAGAACGCAACCCCTGTACAGATCGGAACAGCAGATCTTACCCCGATATCTGCAAATGGTGACTACTCGAGTGCGAACACCTATCTACTCCCGATGAATCTCGCAGACGGAGTGTATACATTTGTCAGAGAGGTCATGGGAACTGACAAAAAGACATCGTCAGGGAAGACTATCAGAATATCGGATGCAACCAGACCATCAGGAAAACCTGCGGATCTGGTTGGTCTTGGGGTTATCACTCCCCGCCAGGCAGCCCCTGGAGAGACTATCAGGCTGATAGCAGCGGTAGGGAATAACGGGGGGGCTGATGCAGGCAGGTTCTCGGTTGACTTCTACCTGACCAACCGGAGCATGAAGTTCTCAGAGCCCCTGCTCCTGGGAACCTGGGATATCGAGTCAATCCCGGCGGGAGGTCAGGCAACAACCACTAGATCGGTCACCATCCCGACTACCACTCCCCCTGGAGAGTACGGCATTCTTATGGATGTGGACCCTGCCGGGGTGGTTTCTGACAGTGATACCTCGAACAATGACTGGTACCGGGAGGGCATGATTAGCATCACTGGACCTACGATTGCAATGAGTCCATTCCCGAGCAGTATGATAGTAAATACCACCTCTTCGGTGATTGTTGTTCCAGATAATACAACTAGTCAGACTGAATTATCCAGAGACTGAGATCAGTTTCAAAAAAAACCTATTTTATACCGGATTTGCCTGAAGCAGAATATCTTCTGATATTCCCTCATCCAGTTTCGAAAAGTACCACTGACCACTCTCTTCTATGAGCAGGGCTACAGGTACCGAAGAGAACCACCTGCTGTTTTGAGTGGCAACACATGATATCCTGACGATCGGGTAGACACTTCTCTCTCCACTTATCGCTGGTGTTGTGAAGATTACGAGGTGATCATACACATTTTTCACCTGATTTAATGAAAGCGTGAATCTGGATATCAAGCAACATAAGGAGATCAGGGAAAATTTTCCTTACAGACCTGATGATCAGCCCGGCCGGGCAAACTATCCTGAATCCTCCGGTGAGATCTGCCTCGAATATCAACTGATTAAAGATAGGGATCAGGACAGCAGTACAGAAAATTCTGCACAGTGGTGTGAGTGCATGGTAATAACCATACACAAGAGCGGTTGTGACGGGATCTCCAGCCCCGAACTTTACTATTCCGGTTACCCTTTCAACTTTGATATGGGAAAAAAGGAGTGGAATAAGCCTTTTTATTAGTGGTATGAAAGATAGCAACCGGTGCAGATCTGCCTTTGGTTCGGTTACTTCCGGGGGAGCCGGAGTTGTGTCAGCCGGAACCTCTTCTTCTCCCTGGTTGCTTTGGAGTGGAAGACGGTAGATTTCAGTTCTTCTGATAATAATTACTGCCTGCATACCGTCGTTTTCTGGATTCAGACAGATTATCCCAGGTCCCCATCTGATACAGGCTGATCCTGTTCTGATACTTTCACTCCATATACCACTGAATGTGATGATAATTGGAATACGGTATACCAGAAGCGACACACCCCCGAAAAAAATGAGAAGAGAACCTGTCAGAAGGAGACTTACGATCAGATCAGGCATAACATGTTATTGTGAGGTCTCTGATTCCTGTTTTTCTGGTTCTTCGGTTTTGTCCTTCTTCTTGATGAGGTCGATCACCTGGGGAACCAAGGACTCGCTGAGTGAGGTAATAACCTGAGCGATGGGATTGGTGTTCTTAAGTGAGACGATCTGGATCCCTTGAACTCCACTGATAGTCTTGTCAGTGATAATAACAGCCACCGGCTCAATACCTCCCCCGGCTCCGCCTCCACTACTGCTTTCTTTATCACCAAGTCCTCCTCCAGCACCAAATGCGATTCCGAATTTGGTTAC
>QKDV01000215.1 GCA_003251955.1 Methanospirillum hungatei | reverse complement strand
TAAAGAACTCAAACACCGTCCGGGAGATTCAGATCTCCACTACTCTGATTAATGAGAGCGGGCCACAGAAATATAATCTTTTTCTCAATCTTTCCTGATAGTCCAGGGAGAACACCCACCAGACAGGAGAAGGATCAGGCCAGATGATCCCTGACAACCCTGATATCTTCAGAGAGAATCCTAACCTTCTCTTCTGCAGAAAGGGGATCTCCGACCGAGAGATCGTTGATCTCAAGGGTGATGAGTCCGTCATACCCGGCATCTGTAAGAGAATGAAGAGATCTCTCTGCCCAGGGATTTCCCTTCACCGGCAGGTGCACGACTTTCCCTGATGCACCCGACAGGTGGACATTTACAATCCTGCCTTCACCAACCGAGAGGAACTCATTGAGTTCTTCTTCACCGGCAGGAGCAACATGACAGGCATCAAGGGTGAAGAAGAGCCACTTGCGATCATCGAGGAGACGGGAGATCTCTGCAGGTGTTGTGAGAAGGGCATTGACCTGTGGCTCCATGTTTTCGATGGCAACACAGACGCGTGACGATTTTGCATGCGGGGCAATCTCATCGAGCATGTGCTCAAGACGCTGATAATCGAGCTCTGCCGGGGGTCGTTTCGAGGTTCTTCGACCAGGATGGATGGTGCAGACAGCAGCACCCAGGGATTCTGCGAGCCGTATCGAGTACTGAATCCATCTGATCGAGACCTCAACCACGTCAGGATTGATCGAGCATGGGTTGAGGTCAAGAACCGGAGTATGGATTGAAAGCGGACTTTTTAGCGGATACTGACCTGCCACCTGCTTCAGCCTGTCTTCAGAGAGCCCGTTCAGCCACCAGTCTGGCGTCTCAGGCCAGAACTCAAGGGTATCAGCGCCGGATCTCCCGACTGCATCAAAGATCAATTCAAGGGGATGATCGTGGAAGAACATCGTCGAGAAGGAGATCTCCATTACCATTGATTATCTATACCGAAGGAAATAACCTCAGGTGAAGATGGATCAGCGAACTCTGGATTCCTGGGGAGCTCAGGAGAAACCTGCAGTCATGCGGGTGTCTGAGGTTACTGCAGTGATAACCAGTCTTCTTGATACCCCTGTCCTGACCAACATCAGAGTGATCGGTGAGATAACAAACTTCAAGAAGCACGGGTCAGGCCATCTCTACTTCTCCCTTTCAGAACGGCAGGGGACAAAAGAGTTCGTGATCAGGTGCACGATCTGGAAGACTGCTGCCAAATATATCCCCTGGACACCTGAGGACGGAATGATCGTCGAGGCGTTCGGGACCATTCACCACTACGAAGGGGGAGGCCAGTACAACCTGAATGTCACCCAGATGTGGCAGTCAGGCTCAGGCGAGAAGGCACTCTTAATCGAGCGGTGGAAAAAGGAACTCGGACTGAAGGGCTACTTCTCTCCTGAACAAAAACGCACTCTCCCGGAGTATCCCACAAAGATAGGGGTTGTCACTTCAGAGACCGGGGCAGTCATCCATGATATCCAGAATGTGCTCTCCTGCAGGTTCCCGGTCGAGATCATCCTCTCACCGACTGCAGTTCAGGGTCCGACCGCCCACGAGGAGATTGCAGCAGCAATACGCCGGGTTGCTCCGATGGTGGATCTCGTGATCGTCGGGAGAGGAGGAGGCAGCTTTGAGGATCTCTTCGCCTTCAATAACCCCGCTGTCGTTGAGGCTATCGCTACCTGTCCGGTTCCTGTCATCGCTGCTATCGGGCACGAGGTCGATGTCACCCTTGCAGATCTTGCTGCAGATGTGAGGGCGTCAACCCCGTCACATGCTGCCGAGCTTGCTGTAAAGGACAGAAAAGCAGAACTCGAACTGATATCCCAGATCAAGAGCCGGATATTCAGACGGCTTCTGACCAGGATGGAGCAGGCTGACGAGGAACTCAACGACCTGCGTGACCGGTTCTCACCGGTGAAGATGGAGAGGAGACTGGTAGAACGCAGGCAGTATCTCGTTGATATTACCGACCGGATGAGCAGCCGTTGTGAACTTTCTCTCGGGAGGATGAAGGTTCAGGTCAGGGAACTCTCTGCAAGGCTTGAGGCGAGAAATCCGACAGGAATTCTCATGAGGGAGATCCCTGAACGGAGAATCAGGGTTGCAGATCTGAATGAGCAACTCTGCCATGGAGCAGGTAATTTTCTCGCACGATACCGGGCAGAACTGGAGTCGTTATCCAAGATCCTACAGGCACATAGTCCGTATGCTGCTGCGAGGGACGGATACTGTATTGTTCTCAGTGACGGCAGGGCAGTCACTTCTGCAGGACTACTCTCAGAGGGTGAGATGGTGGAACTCAGGTTCAAGGACGGGGCTGCATCGGCAGTGATTGAGCAGGTGAAACAAAATGAAGAAGTATGAGGAACTTGTAGGCGATCTCAAGGAGATCGTCAAGAAGATAGAGGATGGGGAGACGAGCCTTGATGAGATGATCACGCTGTACGAACAGGGGAGTGTGATCATCAAACAGTGTGAGGAACGACTGAGCGAGGCAGAACTTAAGATCAGCAAACTTGGAAAGGAATAATCATGAGAAGAATACTGTTAATCCTGATTGCTTTACTCATCGCCGGAACGGTTGCCCTTTCAGGCTGCACGAAATATGCCGATCCTGAACTTAAGATTACATCAGATATCTCAAAGGTCTCTGATGACCCGGCAACGGGTAACATCACCTATGATGTGAAACTGACAGTTGCCAACACCGGAACAAACAACGCATACCGGGTCAAAGTCATGACGATCCTGTCAACTGCGAAGGATCAGCCAGAGTACCGGTTTGTTAGCAAAAACACCGATGTCGGAGATGTTGAGAAGGGTGCTGTCAATACATATACAGAACGGATGGTCCTTCCTGCAACAAAGACAAATTATGATCTCATCATAGCAGGGACACAGCAGCCTGATGTGGAGTCAAAGGTCATGTCTGTATCTTCAAATGTTATGGGATGAGATACTCACTCCAATACATTTATTCATCTGCATGGAGAAGAGAAGTCTGTGACTGCCACTAACCGGACCCTTCTGTTCCTTGATATTGTCAAGGGGGTAATCGCGGTAGTACTTGGAAATATCGGGCTGCCACCCCTTGTCAGATACCTGATCGGTATGATCCAGTCCGTGCCGATTCAGTTAGAAACCAATACTCTTATTGTCAGCCTTGTCTGTCTGTTGATCACGGGGTTTGTGTACCACAAGACTGATAGTAAAATAATCAAGGCATTGGTTATTATCTGCCTCTTTGTCCCGGTTTTACTTATCTTCCTCTCGTACTTTACCGTGATGAAGGTTCCAATGCCTTTCTGATTTTTTGAACAGGTCAAATAATTCTCACTTATTTTTATCTTATCACAGTTGTTTCAAAATCTACGCTCTCAATTGATGTATATATTGAGTCGGGCAAATTCATACTTCTTCTACAAAAAAGACGAAATCAAAAAGGAGTTGAATTCCTGAAACCTGAGGGAACTCAGAACTACTGGGACGAATTTACCGCGTTCCAGACATTAATATTATCTGCTAATCTTACTGTTGGCACAGCAGAATCATTCCATTTTACCCAGTCTCCAGTGCTCCTCCAATAGAAATTACCAGATTCATCTTTGTCTAACGTG
>QKDV01000187.1 GCA_003251955.1 Methanospirillum hungatei | reverse complement strand
TGCTCTGACTGCCCTTGAGAAAGCACAGTCTACACTTCAGGATGATGCTGGGGTCAAAATCAATTACGGTATTGCAAATCTGCTTTCTGGGAACACCGATACCGCACAAACTGCATTTGAAGAGATTACTCAAGCTGATCCTGAAAACGAACGTGCCTGGTATTACCTCGGAATTACCCAGTCAGATAGCGGTAAACTTGAGGAAGGACTTGAGTCATACAACAGGGCTGTCGAGATCAATCCTGAATATAAGGACGCCTGGTTTGCAAAGGGTGATGTAGAAGGATATCTTGGAAATGTAAATGACTCAGAGACATCATTTAACACTCTGCTTGCCATAAAAGGGGATTACGCTGAACCTTTCAAGACAACTGCAGCAAATGATGCTGAAGTCTATTATCGGCTTGGAGTTATTCAGTACAACAACGGTAATATCGACGAGGCAGCAAAAGACTTTGACAAGACCGTCGAACTAGATCCGACTAACCACAACGCCTGGTATTACAAAGGACGCATCCAGTTTGATCAGAATGATATTTCAGGTGCACGCACCTCTCTAGACGAAGCACTAGCCCTTAAGAGTGACTTTGCCAGTGCTATGTATTGGAAGGCACGTGTAGATCTGAGAGATCAGCAGTACGAAAATGCAATCGAAGAACTCAAGAACGCAACAACCATCGATAGTAACCTTACAGATGCCTGGTATTACCTTGGCGGAGTTCAGGGAGACACAGGTTCATTTGATGATGCGGTTGCATCATTCACAACACTCACCGAGATAGCACCAGAGTTCGCAGATGCATGGTACTTTAAAGGACTTGATGAATACCAGTTACTCAACCTTGATGACACAAAGAACTCGCTGGAGCGTGCACTTAACCTCACATCAGACACCTTTACTCCTGATATGCAGGCTAATGCCTGGTGGATCCTTGGTATGATCAATACCGAGAACGGTGACTCAGAGGCTGCAGCTACATCGTTCAACCAGTCTGTTGCATTCAACGCCTCCAATAGTGCTGGATGGAATGCATACGGAATCTCCCTGAACGACCTGAAGAGATACGATGAAGCCCTTAATGCCGTAGATCAGGCAATTTCGATTGACAAAGATACTTCAGAGTATTATTACAACAAGGGAGCAATTCTCAGAAACCTAAACCAGACTGAAGATGCAATCAAGGCTTATGACGAGGCTATTGCGATCGATCCACAGCCACGTGTCTACATGTCCAAAGGTATGGCACTGATGAAACTCGGACAAGATGATAAGGCAATAGAAGCATTTGACGAAGGTCTGAATCTCGATGAGTCACTGGCTGTTCTCTGGTACAATAAAGCCGGAGCATTGTATAACCTCGGCAAGTACGATGAGGCTATGAACGCTGTAGATAAAGCACTTGAACTGGATTCAACTTACGAAGTTGCTGAGAATCTCAAGGAACAGATAAACTCAAAACTTGGTGAATCTTCAGATAACACCACACCATCAGACCGGTTCGACACCACTTCAGATGAGAGTCTGAACTTAACACAGACGGTGGGAACTACCCCGACAGTTGCAGAATCAGACTTTAATGATGAATAACGTGAGAGCATAACCAGCTCTCTGAACTAACCTTTTTTCTCTTTTTGTAACCAAACTAGTACATCAGATAGTACACAGTTCTATCAGCAGATTCGGCTGAATTACTGATAATTGTCAATACTAGTAATCTATCAGATAGTGGTTTGTGGAATTGGTTCGTTTATGGATGAGCAGGAAAAAGACCTGATAATGCTCAGGGCTGTTGAACACGCAAGACGTTCAGAATATGAACAATCGATTGCATGCATAGATCAGATTCTGGAAGAAGAACCAAATGATCCTCTAGCCCTGTTCAACAAGGGATTCACACTCCGTTTGGCAGGTCATACCGATGAAGCAAGAACCATCTTTAACAAACTAATTCAGATATCTCCCCACACACTCGGCCTACATCACCAGCTTGGTATGATTGCTGTCCAAAAAGGAGAATTTACCCGGGCTCTTACCCTTTTTACTCAGGCAACGCAACTTCATCCCTTTTCTTCAGAAGCCTGGTTTGAACTTGGTATTACAATGTTTAATCTTGGCAGGTTCAGGGAAGCAAAAGAAGCATTTCAGCACGGATCTGTTTTTGATCCGGAAAACCCGGCAATATGGGATCAGATAGGCCTTTGTTACCAGAGAGAGGGTGAACTCAGAGAGGCAGTCAGATCCTTTGACCATGCTCTAGAAATCAGCCAAGAAGATGAACAGGTACTCTATCACAAGGCACGTGTTCTTGAGCAGATGGGAGAACGCAATGAAGAGATTGCATGTTATGATTTACTGATCAGGATCAATCCTGAATCAGTATATCCCTGGCTTAAAAAAGGGCTGGCACTGATGTTGAATGAACAGTATGATCGATCACTTAGCTGTTTATCCATCGCTGCAAAACTCGAAAACCCGGGACATATGCCATTTCTTCTCAAAGGACTTGTTCTTGCGATCAAAGAGAGATTTGAAGAAGCAATCCCATACTTTGAAGAAGCCCGGAGGCTGGCACCATCTGAACCAGACATCGCCCTTCATCTTGGAAGGTCACTAGGATCTGCAGATAGGTACCAAGAGGCAATAGAGGTATTTAACCAGGTTCTGGAGATCAAACCAGATTCTCCAGATGCCAATGAGGGTAAAGTAAAAGCCCTTTTACAACTTGGTGATTGGGATGAACTATGCAAAATCTGTACAGAGCGTAGGGTTAGTGATCCCAATAACTATGTATGGTACCTCTTTGAAGCAAAAGTAAAGGGTTGGCATACCGGACAAAAGCAGGAAGCTATGGCTCTGCTTGAAGAAGGGAGAACATTAAACCCTGATGATATTCACTTGGATATCACTTATGCCGATCTAGCTGTTGAAACAGGAAAGAGTGATCTGGCTTTTAAAACCCTGATTGATGCTGTAAATCGTGATCCTAAAAGAATATCCTGCCTGTACCGTTTAGCCAGGCTTTCAGCCGAACATGGCCGCCATCATGAAGCTGTAGAATTTCTTGAACAGATACATCAGTTAAGGCCTGAAGATACTCATATACTCCGTCTCACCGGTGAAGCATACGAGAGTCTTGATGATCCTGAAAAAGCACTTGAACGCTATACTTCAGCTCTTATTATAAATCCGGATAATGCAGGACTCTGGCTTTCACGTGCTAGAATTTTTTTGGAACTTGGTAATGCTGAAGAGGCACTTATTGCATCACGGCAGGCAACTTCTCTCTCAAAGGATTGTTACGATGCATGGGTAATCAGAGGACAGGCAGAGATAGAATGTGCCAGATTTAATGACGCAGCCAAGAGCCTGACCCTGGCATCAGGTATAGAACCTGATAATCCTGAGGTCTGGCGACTGCTTGGTGATGCTCTGATTTCCAACAGAGAAGGGAGAGCATCATGTATTGCATACAATAAGGCACTTGCAATTGACTCTTCAGATCATGTTGCAAGGGAAGGAAAGATCCACGCACTCCTATTCCTGGGTGAATGGGAAGCAGCTATCAATGAATATGATATAGCCCTGTCACTTAAGGGAGGTAACTTTTGGGATCTCTACGGAAAGGGAATGGTTTTATTGGATATTGAGAAAGAGGAGGAGGCGCTGAATTGT
>QKDV01000129.1 GCA_003251955.1 Methanospirillum hungatei | reverse complement strand
ATTGAGCACGAAAAGAGGTTCATCAACAGTCTGAATTATTTCAAACGGATCGACGTTTGTTGTCCGGTTACTCATATTA
Source organism: Methanospirillum hungatei (assembly GCA_003251955.1). Lineage (GTDB taxonomy): Archaea > Halobacteriota > Methanomicrobia > Methanomicrobiales > Methanospirillaceae > Methanospirillum > Methanospirillum hungatei_A. Next base: position 5,109 of record QKDV01000129.1, on the reverse strand, counting down.
TCTCATATCCTCTGTGTTCGATATGATACTTTCGACAATATTTCTGTTCGCTCGAAATTCTGGTAAAAAGCCCTAAATAAGGAATAATAATGTTGGCGGAGTGAGAACAGATCATCTGACTGGTTGTTGAAACGGGGGTTTTACCCCCGCCGAAATTTTGGAGGATTGTAGGATTTTTCTGTGTTCATACACAGATACTGGTTCCGTTCATGAAGTCCCTCTCCTGCCATCCTGTGTGGATGGCGGTGTGATGAATAGTAGTAGCACCCCCTAATGTTTATAATTAACGATGGGTGTTTCGACATTTCACGAAACTGTCTGGAACTCTTATACAAAAATAGAAAAAATTGCCTGATTTCAGGCCGGGACAAATTTTGTGCCGTAAAATATTGCGCCGCTTGATCCTTCTTCAGCAAGTTTACGGAATACAGGCCTTACCCGCATTCCGATCTGAATCTTGTCAATATCACAGATCACGTGCGATGTAAGCCGGGTTCCTTCATCAAGTTCAATAATTGCAAGAGGATAAGGTGTAAGAAATTTGAACTGATCCCCGGCACTCCTGATGATGGAATAGGTGATCACTTTTCCGGTTCCTTTAAACTTGTGCTCAACAATCTTCCCGTCACGACGACAGTCGGGACAGAATGGTCTTGGCGGGTAGAAGTACCTGCCACAGGTCTCGCAGTGGGTACCGATCAGATTGTATCTGTTCTGCTGCTTTCTCCAGAAACGTGCAACACTCATATTAAGCCCTCCCAAAGATATGACAGACGACAGTTGCCCCGGTTCCTCCGACGTTATGGGTCATACCGATGTCTGCGTCTAACTGCCTCTTTCCAGCATCGCCACGAAGCTGCTTGACAGTCTCATAGACCTGCTTGACTCCGGTTGCTCCGACCGGGTGACCACATGCTTTCAGTCCTCCACTCGGGTTGATCGGGAGTTTTCCTCCAAGTGCTGTGTAGCCCTCTTCAGTAAGTTTTCCTGCCTCTCCTTTCTTGCAGAATCCGAGATCCTCAATCGCACAGATCTCTGCGATGGTAAAGCAGTCGTGTACCTCAACAAATCCGATATCTTTCCGCTCAACTTTTGCCATCTGGAATGCTTTGTTTCCTGCTGCAACAGTCGCATCGAGAGTGCAGATATCCTTCCGGTCGTGAAGTGCGATAGAACTTGATGCCTGACCACATCCAAGAACCTTGATCGGAGTGTCAGTAAACTCCCGTGCCCGCTCGAGTGGTGCGAGAATGACTGCAGATGCTCCGTCTGTTACCGGTGAACAGTCAAAGAGCCTGAGTGGATCTGCAACCAGCGTGGATTTCATAACAGTCTCAAGGGTGATCGGCTTCTGGAACTGGGCGTTTGGATTCAATGCACCGTTTTCATGGTTCTTAACAGCGACCTGTGCAAGCTGCTCACGGGTTAGGCCGTACTTGTGCATGTACTGGGTTGCAATCATTGCATAAAGACCAGGGAATGTAATTCCTGCAATCCCTTCCCACTCTCTGTCTGCTGCTGCTGCAAGCACATCGGTGGTGACCTCTGTGTCCACATCGGTCATCTTCTCGACTCCCGCTGCGACAACGATATCAGACATTCCTGAAGCTACTGCGGTGTATGCCTGCCTGAATGCAAGTCCTCCTGATGCACATGCTGCTTCAACACGTGTTGCGGGAATGTTCTCGGTGGCAAGACCTGCATAATCTGCGATGAGTGCCCCGATATGTTCCTGCTCAACAAATCTGCCTGCACTCATGTTACCGACGAAGATTTCGTCGATCTTTTGTCCTGAAAGATTTGCATCCTCCAGTGCCAGGGCTCCTGCTTCAACAAAGAGGTTTCTGAAAGAACTCTCCCACTTTTCCCCGAACTTTGTACAACCGACTCCGATAACTGCGACTTCTCTCATTCCATCATCACCACTTTGCCTTTGTGTTTGGCATATACTGCATAATCTACGAGTTTCTTGTCAGCCAGAAGGGATGCTACTGATGGGGCTGCCTCACGGTGAAAGAGATCTGAAGTGATCACATCAGTTACGGTCATGTCAAAGGAGTCACTTCCGGACCCTGATCCGTAACTGGTCATGAATATCCGATCTCCGGGCTTTGCAACATCAAGAACTGCAGAAAGTCCTACCATTGATGCTCCTGAATAGGTATTTCCAAGGTATGTTACCGCAAGTCCGGGTTTGATCTGGTCCATCGAGAACCCAAGCTTACCTGCTGCCTGAACCGGGAATTTGCCGTTTGGCTGATGGAAGATCGCAAAGTCATAATCTGACGGCTTGGTTCCCATCTTTTCGAGCATCATCTTCGATGCCCCGATTACATGCTTGAAGTATGCGGGCTCGCCGGTAAATCTCCCGCCATGGCGGGGGTATGGTTTGTTCTCCCGTCTCCAGAAATCTGGTGTATCGGTTGAGAACGAACAGGTGTGATTTATCTCTGCTATTGGATCATCGTTACCGATGACAAAAGCTGCTCCACCGGCTGCTGCCGTGTATTCAAGTGCATCTCCAGGTTCACCCTGTGCGATATCTGCACCAACAGCAACAGAATATTTCACCATTCCTGATTTTACAAGACCCATAGAGGTCTGAATTGCTGCAGTTCCTGCTTTACATGCGAACTCGTAATCCGCTGCAGTCATTACAGGTGTTGCACCAATGGCTTCTCCTACTGTTACTGCAGTTGGCTTTACAGCATACGGATGCGACTCGGATCCGACATATACAGCTCCGATATCAACCGGGTTGATCTCACGCCGTGCCATTGCTGCACGAGCTGCCTCGACTGAGATGGTGATGGTGTCTTCGTCCATGTCAGGAAGACTCTTCTCAAACACTCCGAGACCCTTTGAGATCTCAGCACCATTCGCACCCCAGACCCGTGCGATCTCTTCTACTTTGATACGGAAGCGTGGAATGTAAGCCCCGTATGAGATGATTCCTACCATTTTTCGTCCCTCAGATTCTCCACGATCTCTTCAATATCCTTCTCGGTACACATCACGGTGATATGATCCTTCTCTGCCATTTTTGGCACGATGGGATGTACTTGTTCTGCTGAAATGCCGTGGAGTACTACGCACCGGGGTTTGAAAGGGGTAACCCGGATCGCCACCATTGGTGACTTTCCATTGGATACTCCGGTGAAGATGAGCGCCCGCTCGGTGCTCCACCCATAGATCCGGTTGAACTCGTTTGATGAGAGGTTCATAATAGCCCTGATACTGTCGATGATCGTGTACCCGTAGATCGTCAGATCCACGGGCCCAGTGAGAAGTTCTCCTCCAATCACCTTGCAGAATGTCTCGAGGGTGATTGGGCTGGAATAATCATGGAGATCATAGATGACTCCCTCTCCCATCTCTGCAAAGAGGAGCGATGCAAATTTCTGAATATATCTGCCGCCTCTTTCTTCATCAATGGCAAGGATGCTGTCTACGATCCGCCCGATCCCGCTTTCATAGTCACTGATGACTGAAGGCGAGACGCCGAGAAACTCGGACAGGTGTCCCTGAGATATGTCAAAACTCATTCGCCATTTCTTCAGGGTCTTCCCCGGAGAATCAGAGAGGGTTATCTCCCCCGCCATCTTCTCTGCAAGTCGATGACGTAGTCCCGGTTCCATGCCTGTACAGTGAGGGAGAGGGAAGTTAAATAATTAACGAAACTCAGTTCGACAAAGATCGAAATTCCCTATTTCAGGTTTCTGGTCACTGCCCTCTATATGATCTCTGAAATGTTCCAACAAGTGGTACTGGTTTCGAACGGATAGGGTACGAAAAATGCCGTGCAAAATTATATGCCCTCTCATTGCGATATGAAAATTTTACCCGTCTTTATGACGTGCTGGAGGTAGACCAAATGGCAATCATCAAACGTGAGCGTGACCCTTTTGATGTATTCCGAACAGAAATGGATTCTCTCTTTGCTGACATGGAAAGTCGTTATCACAGCCTGCTTCCCTCTTTTCCTTCCTACAGCCAGAGAAATCGCGACCTTCCTGCACTGGCTGCCGGAGGGTTCTCAGTTGATGTTAAGGATGAAGGTGAGGTGGTAGTGGCCAGGGCCGATATTCCCGGATGCCAGAAAGATATGGTAAAAATCCGCCTAGTAAGACCAAATCTTCTTCAGATCACCTGTGAAAGGAAGGAAGAGAAGGAGGAAGAGGAGAAGAATTACTTTATCAGGGAGAGGTTCTATGGGGCAGTAAGCAGGAGTGTTCCCCTTCCTGCAGAAGTAACTGAGGATAATGCCAAGGCAACCTTTGAGAACGGAGTGCTAGAGGTCCGTTTCAAAAAGTCACCCCGTGAGATCACGGGGGATATCCCAATCTCCTGAGTTCTCCTTTTTTTATTCCTCTTCAATTTTTATTGTGAGTGAGTTGATGGGATCCATCAATGCAGTCCCGTTCTCCATCACACAATCAAGGATGTGTCCACCTGCTGTGTGATCAGTATTGATAAAATGCAGATGGTATCCTGCGTAGTTTACTCCCTGCATCCATGCCGGGAACCAGAATCCTGAAATTGTACCGGTGGTGTTAGTGAGATTAAAGACGCTCTGGTTAGCGATAACTGATGAAAGGGGTGGATATGGCTTCTGCTGCATCGGGATACTTCTGACCTTCATATCTGGGAAATCTCCCTCTATCAGGATTGCATAAATGCAATCCTGGGATGGGAATGACTGTTTCAACTCGTCCTCAAGTTCTGTTAGATTTTCAGGGTTTGAAAATTTATGTGTCATTTCTGGATTAAACATCACTGTGTTCATGAATGTAACCCCGGTATCTCCCGGTGGAGTATGCACTACACCATCTAACGTCACCTGATAGACCGTCCCATTGAGTTGGATTAATTCACCGTCCATATTTTCAAAACCTCCAACTCCGAGATTACCCAATTCGTTCATCTCATCAACGGTGATGATGCGATCATAGCTGCCTGCCTCAAGAATAGAAAAAATCCCTGCCTGGGTGGAAAGATCGTCATCGGTCATATCGGCATCAACTGGCAGGCTGGCAATTCCTATCAACACTATCAGAGTAAAGCAGATGAGAGATACTGGGATCAGTTTCATGGCATCATATGTCTCTT